>JAGNSF010000002.1 GCA_017988155.1 Flavobacterium sp.
GTATATGACAGTTGAAATGTGTTCTGAAGAACATAAAGAATTACTAAAAAAAGGGTATGAATATAGAGGTTTATCTCACGTTGCAAAATGGACTGAAACATTGGAAGCGAGAAAAATTAATGAGGAATTTGAAAAAAAAATATTTAGTAATATATAATAAAAACAGGGGTGCGACTGTAACGCACAAATATTAACCTTAAAAATTAAAAATGATGAAAAATTTAATTCTTACATTCTTATCAAAAACTAAGTACCAATACCGTTTTCTTGTGTTTGTTGCTTTGTACTTCATTCTTCAATTAATCTTTAGAAGTTAAGATTATGGAAACGGTAATTTTAAAACCAATAAACGGTAGAAAATCATTAGGAAATAAAGCCGTACTATTAATTGATGAAAAATATATCAAATTAAATTCTTACGAAACTATCGTAGCAGTTTATAATAAGAAAACAAAAAAAATAGTGATAAGAGGTTATTATTCTCAAACTACTTTTGTTCACATTAATTGTTTTTTAGATTATTTAGGTTTGCCAGTTATTGATAAAAAAGAACTGGAAAGAAAATATCTTTCATTATTTACAAAAGATATTCAACGTATCGATGTTCAAAAAGTAGCTGATAGTATAAAGATGAAAATTACAGAAGAAGATATTGATTTTGTAATGCTAAATTATGATTTAGTAGATGACAATACCGCATCTTTTGAATTAATTGTAGATAATCTTTTATATGATTCAAAAAAACAGTTAAGATGGAAGAAAAGCAAATTATAGAAGAATTGCTAAAACAGGCAATTATCTTACAACTGGGCCACGTTAACAATATTGGAGATTTAGAGTATTCAGAAAAACAATATGGTTATTTATCCGATGAAATCGAAATGGTTGAAATTGGGTATTTAAAACAAGAACCTGAAAGCGACTATTCAATTGAATTATTTACCAAAAAATTTACATTAAATTTTGATGAAGCAAAAACTATTTTGTCAACTCGTATTTACAGAATTAACCTTGAATTAAATTAGTTATGACGATAAATTTAATCAACATAGAACAACATTCTACACTTTTAAAGATTTATAAAAATTTTCCAATTTTGACATTTCAAAATCAAGGTTACCAGTATATTGATGAAACCAAATTATCAGTAGAGGAACACCTTGCAATTTCCAAAATAGAGCAAATTTTAAGTCAATCTATTTACGGATTTAATTGTTTTAATAATTTTAAAATTAATAAGAACAATGAAATAACAGTAAGATTTCAATACAATTATAATTATGAAAGTGGATTGCCTTTTACTGGAGTAGGTTACATTTTACTTGACGAACTTTTATTTGGATTTAAAAACTAAATTATGAAACAAACTGGAGTAGAATATTTAGTCGAAGAATTACAAAAATCAGATTATATTCCGAAAGATAGTATGATTATGAATTATGTAATTAACCAAGCTAAAGAAATAGAAACAAAAAATATTAACGATAGGCTTGATGCAATTTATCAACAAGTTTTACAATTGCATAATAACCAAGAAATTACAGGATTTTCAAAAAGAGCTTATGCTCAATGTTTAGATATTGTTGAACAATTTAAAAAAAAATAAGATGGAAATAACTATTAAACAAAAGCAGTATATCAATTTTATAGAAAGTGAAACTGGTATTGAATTTAAAGGCACAACCTTGAAAGAAGCGAGTAAATACATTTCAGAAAATAAAGACAAGGTATCTCCACTTGCTTATCAAGATACTTGGGCAATTGAAAACGGCTATTAATTTAAAATAATACCAATGCAAAATAAAAAGATTTTAATAGTTGATATTGAAACTACTAGCTTTTTAAATCAAGGCGGTAAAATAGTCGAAATAGGTATTGTAGAATTAGACCTTGAAAACGGAAACAGAAAAATTATTTTTGATGAAGTATGTTTTGAAACTGGAATTACACGAGAAGAAGTAGAAAATTCTTGGATTGTTAAAAATTCCGACTTAACAGTTGAAGCAATACGCACATCAAAGAACCTTAAAAAGTTGCAACCACAAATTCAAGAGATATTATTTTCTTATCCAGCAGGTGCAACGGCATTTAATAATTCATTTGACTTTGGTTTTCTTGAAAGTAGAGGTTTTATTTTTCCAAAGAAATTAGGTTGTCCAATGAAAATTTCAACAAATATTTGCAAAATTTTACATTCAAACGGATATGGTTATAAATGGCCAAAGGTAGAAGAAGCGCATCTGCATTTTTTTGGAGATGTAGGTTATGTTGAAAAACACAGAGGAGCTGATGATGCTTTTCACGAAGCGGAAATAGTTTTTAAATTGTATAAACTTGGAGAATTTAAACTTGATTAATATGGTAGTAAAAGAATCGCAAGATGTTCAACTTTTTTGGGATGAAGAAGTGAAATCAACTCAATATGTGGTAGTTGAATTAATAGAAAATCAAGAGCCTTGGATTGTAATTGAACACGATGAAAATGATATTTCTTTATCTATAAAGAATTGGGAGAATCTAATAAAGTTATCCAAAAAAGCAATTAAAAAAGCTAAAACAGAATTTTTGTTAAACAATCATAAAACTAAATAAAATGAAAACGTTAAAACAACTAAGACCGATTATTATCGAATGGGCAAAAGTAAAAGGATTAATCAATATCGAAAATGCTCAAAAGCAACGATTGAAATTGATGGAAGAAATTGGAGAAACTGCTGGAGCAATCTTAAAAAAGAACTCCGCAGAAATTAAAGATGGATTTGGCGACATTTTTGTAGTTATAATTATCTTGGCCGAGCAATTAGGCGAAGAAGTAAAAATCAAAAATGTAGGTGGTAATGTACACTCTACTGACTTTATTTTTGCGAAAATTATAGAATTTTGTTTTGAAATGGATTTCACAAACGCAATTGACTGGCTGAATGATTGTGCTACTCTAAACAAGGTTGACCTTGAAGAATGTGCTAATATAGCCTACAATGTAATCAAGGATAGAACAGGTAAAATGGTTGATGGAACATTTATAAAAAACTCGTAAGATGAAAATAAAAGCAATTATCTACCAAAAGGAGAAAAAAGCTCGTTCTAAGACATTCAAAAATAAAATTGATGCAAGAGTATGGGCAAATGAAGTTCTCGATGGAATTAGCGATTACACAAAGAAAAAATTAGATATTAAAATAGTTTTTGAAGTTGTGGAAGAAAATAGAGGTGGAAAACGTAATGGAGCTGGTGCAAAAAGTTTATTTAACGAAAAAACTGTAACCATCACAATGCGAGTTCCGGAAAGTGCTAAAGAAGAAATCAAGAAATCTTTCCAACAAATCCTAAATAGATATATAAATTTTTAATTTGCCAACGCTTGAAAAATAAGTGTTTCTTAAATTTTTAAATATTTTTTTGAAAATGTGTACAACCAACGAATCTAATTCATACTTTTACGATATAAATAACAAGATAAATAGTCAAAAGGTGGAAAGTTTAAAACAAGAAATTAGAAAAGTAATTGATGCAAATCCTCAAAAAATTGAGTTTGTTTTCAAACACGCAAAAGGTAATGTCAAAGAAATTTATACTACCAAAAGAGAATTTGGAGTAAGATTTTTAGAGTTATTGCAGACAAATACAGTTGAGTTATTATTTGTAAAACAAAAAGGTTGTATTGAAAGATGTATTTCTCAAATGCTCGTTTTTGGTAAAGCACAAACAAACGTAGAAAGAATCACTTATTTAATTAGCTAAAAGGTAAAAAGATGGGAAATTTATATTTAGGAGATACAGTAAACTGGAAAGGAGCATTTGGAACTGAAATGCCAAAAGAAGCTTCAATTGTCGCGATACAATTTCAAGGTGTAGAAGTAATGGAATTAAATTTTACTTTGTTAGAAAGTAAAGAAACAATTATTACATTAGATAACGGGCGTTGGGCATACGGCTACCAAATTGAAAAAATATAAAAAAATAAAAAAACAGATGCAAAACCACTCAATAACGAGTGGTTTTTTTATGATTTAGAATTAAAATCTTCGCATTTATCAAAAAAGAGCTATATTTGTCAATCAAAGTAAACTCTTATTCTTAGCAAATGGAAAATCAAATAATCAAAATTTCTAAAATCAAAAGCAATACCGGCCAAATAGATGGATTGCCTAAAAATCCTCGTATTTTTAAAGACGACAAATACCACAAACTTGTCAACTCAATTAAAGAAGACCCTGAAATGCTTAATTTGCGTGAATTATTAGTTTATCCATTAGGCAAGGAATTTATCGTTATTGCTGGAAATATGCGATTAAAAGCCTGTAAAGAATTAGGTTACGAAGAATTAAATTGTAAGGTTTTAGATGCTGATACTCCAGTTGCAAAATTAAAAGCCTACACAATTAAAGACAATGTAAGTTTCGGAGAACACGACTGGGATAAATTAGCAGAAGAATGGGATACTCAACAACTTCAAGAATGGGGATTAGATGTGTTAAAACACGACTGGAATCAATTAGAGTACATTGAAGAAGATATTGAAGCTCCTAACCCTGAAAAAGACATTTTAATTACCATTCAAGTTTCGAAAAAATGGAAAGAAAATGTTAAAAACATACAAGAGGATTTAAAACAATTTTTGAACGAAAAATATAGCGGTTGTGAAATCAAATGATACCTATCTTAATCTTCTTGCCAGTTTTGCATACTTAGGCAAACAGAAACCTTTTTGCGAAAAAATATTCAATGAAAGTAAAAATGGAAATGTTAATTTGATGATTGATAGTGGGGCATTTACCTTATTCAATGCGAAAGACAAATCCAGTTGGCTAACCTTAGATAACTATTGTAGTTTCTTAGAAACTTACGGTTATTTGAGCGAAAAATATGTGATGCTTGATGTTATTGGTAATGACGAAAAGAGTAAAGAAAATTACGAAATAATGTTAAATAGAGGTTTTAATCCGATGTTTGTTTTTACGATGGCAGACAACGATTTTGAATATCTAAAAAATGCAGTAGATAATAATCCACATCTTTGCGTGGCCGGTGGAGTAACCACGAAAGGAGATTGGATGACAAAACGCTTTCAAGATGTTTACAAAAAGACACAGGCAAAAATTCACGGATTAGGTTATGTTACTTACCCAAAAATATTTCAACTACCTTTGGCGAGTGTAGATAGTAGTAGTTGGATTCAAGCTCCAGCAGTATTTGGAACAATAAATTATTTTGAGAATGGTTTGAAATCAATTAGGTACATTGATATTTTAAAAGGCCAAAAGAAGATGCCTAAAAAATTAATGGAAATGCTTGAAATGGTAAAGATTACGCCTAAGCAATTTAGTAATCTTGAAAACCACAAAGGCGGTAGAAGCATTGCAATCTTATTGAGTGTTATTGCATACGTTGAATACCAAAAATTAGCTAAGACGCAGGATTTAAACCTATTTTTAGCAGTTGCAAACGAAGACCAATTGAATAGTATTTTAGACGCGAACGAACAAATAATTTCAGGTATTTATTCTTATGAAAAATTTAAAGCTAAATAAAAAAATTATAATCAACTTACAGGTTGAGGGATTACACCAATGGAAAGATTGTCCGATTAAAGAAGTAGATTTTTTAAAAGACAGGCACAGGCATATTTTCCATATTTGCATAAAAAAAACAGTATCTCACAATGATAGAGATATTGAAATTATTTATTTAAAAAGAGAGGTTTTAAATTATTTAGGAACACAACCTATCGAATTTGGAAATAAAAGTTGTGAAACCATTGCGGAAGAACTTTTAAAAGAGTTTGATGCAGATTATGTATCAGTCTTAGAAGATAACGAAAACGGAGCAGAAGTATCATTATGATTTATTATTTGCCATTAGAAAATATCGATATGAGGTACACAACTCATTTAGATAGAGATATTAGATTATTCCTTAGAGGATATGAACATAGAATTATTGAACCAGCGCAAGGAAGTACCGTAATTGAAAATGGTAGTTTTTTAGACGCAGGTTTTACAATTATGACCAAATCTAAACAAATGTATGAAATAGCAGAATTGTATCGCAATAACATTATTCAAGATGGCGATATAATCTTTACTTCTGACATTTGGTTTACTGGAATAGAATCAATTGCATACTTAAATTATTTCTACAAAAAGAAAGTAAAACTTCGTGGTGTTGTTCACGCAGGTAGTTTTACAGATACGGACTTTGTAAGAGATATGGAAAGATGGGCAAAGTATTTCGAAGATATTGTTTTTGACATTGCTGAAAAAATTTTTGTTGCCAGTAATTTTATCAGCGATGATATTCTTAAAAAGAGAATTATACAAAAGGAAAAATTAATCGTTACAGGGTTGCCAATGGATTACTTGGCACTTGATATTTGGAATTGCGATACAAAGCAAGATATTGTAATTTTTAACGGCAGAAACGTAGATGAAAAGCAACCACATTTATTTGAAAGGCTTGAAGAAAGACTACCAAATTACAGGTTTTTTAATACGCACAAATTAAACCTGCCTAAGAAGCAATATTACGACCTACTTTCAATCAGTAAAGTGGTAGTGAGTTTTGCTTTGCAAGAAAATTTCGGTTACGGAATTCAAGAAGCAGTTTATTTGAAAAACGTGCCTGTGGTTCCGAATAGATTAGTTTACAAAGAGCAATTCGATAAACAATATAGGTATGATGATTTTGAAGATTGCGTACGAAAGGTAGAAATGGCAATAAAAGATAAATTACCAGTACCAAAATTAAAATTAAACACAAACGAATCAATATTTAAAGAGTGGTTTTTAACTTAAAATAAATTAATATGCACATTATTTCAAAAGAATTTCATTTTAGCGCATCACATCGCATTGATGGACTTTGTGATGGACACCCTTGCGGTAGATTACACGGACACAACTACATCATTAAGGTATTCTTAAAAGGAGAGCCGGACAAAGTTGGATTTGTACAGGATTACAACGATTTAAGACCAATTGGAAAATACATTGACGATACGCTGGACCACAAACACCTAAACGATGTTTATGATTTTAATCCAACTGTAGAAAATATGAGCAGACATTTGTTTGACTTATTCAAAAAAGATTTTCCAAAACTTCACGCAATCACAATGAGTGAAACACCTAAAACATCTTGCTATTATGAGCCAACTTACTAAATTAAAAGTATCTGAAATATTTTACTCCTTACAAGGCGAGGGAGCGAGAATAGGAACGCCAACAATCTTTATTAGGTTGCAAGGTTGCAAGGCAAAAAACGCCTGTTTTCAAGCAGGTATAAAATGCGACACGGAATTTGAAAGTGGCAAAGAAATGTCTTTACACGAAATAGAACTTTGGATTGACAAAAATGCCGTTAATTGTGCAGAAATCACTTGGACCGGTGGAGAGCCGACAGACCAATTGACAGATGAAATCGTAGATTACTTTAAAAGCAAAAGGTTCTACCAAGCAATTGAAACCAGCGGATTGAATCCAGTACCAAAAGGAATTGACTTTATTTGCGTTTCTCCAAAAGTAGCTGAACACGTTATAAAGAAAAACTTTCCTGATGGAGTTGATGAATTACGTTATGTAAGACACAAAGGACAGGCAGTACCGCAACCAAGCATCGTGGCACAACATTATTGGCTAAGTCCACATTCAGATGGCTTTGAAATAAATTCGGAAAATCTCGCACATTGTATTAATCTTTGTATTGAAGATGGGCATTGGAAATTATCACTACAAAATCACAAAATATGGAGGGTTCTTTAACTGGTAAAAAGGTACAGGAGTATCTTATATCAAAAGGCGTAGAAACGCCAATGAATGACAATGGTTTATCAACTCTTAAAAAGAAGAAAATCATTGAAGCAAATTTTAAAAAAATTATGTTAGCCTTAGGCTTGGACCTTGAAGATGATAGTTTACAAGATACACCAAGACGAGTTGCTAAAATGTACACAGACGAGTTTTTTTGGGGATTGGATTACACCAAGTTCCCAAAATGTACCACAGTAACTAACAAAATGAAATACGATGAAATGGTAATTGTAAAGAACATAAACGTTCAAAGCAATTGCGAACATCACTTCGTTATCATTGATGGGTTCTGCCACGTTGGTTACATACCAAGTCAAAATGTATTAGGGTTAAGCAAAATCAACAGAATAGTTGACTTCTTTAGCAAACGACCTCAAATACAAGAACGTTTGACAGAACAGATATTTTACGCCTTAGAATGTATTTTGGAAACAGATAACATTGCAGTTATTATTGATGCTACACATCATTGCGTAAAAAGTAGAGGAATCAAAGACACGAGTAGCTCAACAATTACATCAAAAGTAGGTGGAGTTTTCAAGAAAAACAACGATGTAAGAAGCGAATTCTTAAAATTAACCGATAAATAATAGTTATGGCCTTTGTCAAAGAAAAGATTTACAAACAAGCTCTTAAAATTGTTAAGGAAAAAAAGATACTGGATATCAGAGAGTTAATAAATTTTCTTCCTTGCAACAAGAGTACATTTTATTTGTTTTTTCCTGCTCAATCGGAAGAAATGGAAACGATAAAAGAAAATATCGAAGATAATAAGATTGTTGTATGCGGTTCACTCAAAAGAAAGTGGATAAATAGTGATAGTCCGGTGCTACAAATAGCGGCTTACAAATTGATTTCAAGCGATGAAGAAGCTCACAGGTTAAATGGTAGCAAGACTGAATCAACTATACGTGGCGACAAGGACAATCCGATTGAAATTAATGATGAAGCCGGAAGAAATAAATTGATTGCTGAATTGACTGCTGAATTAGCAGACCATTTGCAAAATGCTCCAAAATCAGAATAATTTCATACATTTGAAAAAGCAATAATTTTTATCGCTTTCATTCCGATAGGCCGGAAAATAGAACCATCAGGCAGGTTATTTTGTCTTTAAATCATTCTATTATATCAGGATTGTTGGTTTGGCTGGTAGAAAAACTGCTCGTAAAGGCTTCGGCTTGGCGTTAATTGATGAAGTGAATTAGCATCAATTTTTAAAAAACAGTTGTGAAAGCGATAAAAAAATGCTGAAAAAACTAAAATATGAAAATCAAAAATTTATACTGATGTTAGAAATTGTAAATGGTTCAATTTTCATAAATGGAGTTGAAACAAATGACGCAGAATTAATTGGGTACGCCTTATTAGATTTTGCAGTAACACAAGAACACGACAATATTAAAATCATATTAAAAGATGATGATGTATTTGTTGAGCCTTTAAACTAAGAAAAATGATTGCATTACACGACAAAGAGTTTGTGCCTTTTATTTCTAATGATGAAATCAAGAACGCAATTACTAAAATGGCGAAAGAAATCGAAAAGGATTTTAAAGATGATGTGCCAGTTTTTGTTGGAGTGCTAAATGGTTCTTTTATGGTAGTTGCTGAATTAGCGTCTAAATACCATTTTGATTGTGAGTTTACATTTGTGCGTCTAAGCTCTTACGATGGCATAGAATCAACCGGAAAAGTTAAAAAGCTAATTGGATTAAATCAAGGATTAGCAGGTAGAAGTGTCGTAATTGTGGAAGATATTGTTGATACTGGAACAACGGTATTGGAGTTAAAAAAACTATTTAAAAAGGAAAATGTCAAATGCTTAAAATTTGCAACGCTATTCTTTAAGCCGGAAGCGTACCGACAAAGCATTAAAATTGATTATATAGGCATTGATGTACAAGACAAGTTTATTGTTGGATACGGATTAGATTACAAAGGATTAGGTAGAAATTTACAAAACGTTTATCAATTAAAATAAAAATGAATTTAATTAAGAAATTTTTTACTGGTAGATTACTTTACCATCTTAGAAAAAAGAGAGAAAAAAGCATTGTGAAAAACTACATTAAGAAACACAATCTTAACAATATTGACGAACAAAAAAAGGTAATTTCTCAATACAATTTGATGCAGGAAAACAAACGAGCGTTTGGTAGAAAGCACAAACAATTGATTGAAGAAAAAGTATGTTTTATGATTAAAAATGAAATCATAAAAGTAATTGCATAACTAAAATCCAATACCTATGAAATTGGAAAGATTGCAACTCCTTGACAAACTACTTAAACAAAAAGCTATTTATGATTTAAGGCAATCGCTCTTGAATATAAATGAAGATACAAATCCAAACTACAATTTTCTACAAACTGCAATCAAAGAACAGAAGTATAACGAAAAAGGCGAACTCGTAAAAGGATTTCGTGGTTGTGGTTTAGAGGGTTCTTCTCGTTCAGGTAAAACTTGGAGCGGTATTGATTTGATTATGTGGCTTTGTCTTTACGTTGAAGAAAGTTGCACCATCAACATTTACAGACAGACTTATAACGAATTTAAAACAACGCTATACGATGATTTCAAGCGCAGGTTAGACGATTACGGATTGCCTAATCCTTTCCATAACGCCAAAGAGGTTAAGAGTTTTAAAATCGGTAAGAGTACAATTTACTTTCTTGGAGATGGAAAACACGGTGGCGGTTGTGATTATGCTTTTTTTAACGAAGTAATGTTTATTGAAAATTCTGTTTTCGACCAAACGGAAATGAGATGTAGAAAGTTTTGGTGGGCAGATTACAATCCATCGGTAACACAACACTGGTTCTTTGATAAAGTGCTTTCAAGACACGATGTAGGGTTTTTGCGTACTACTTACCTTGATAACAAATTTGTTTCAGTACAGGAGCGAAATAAAATACTTGGTTACGAGCCGTGGAAGCCTAATTCGTATATTGTAAAAGATAATGTACTTTTGTGCTATAATAAGCAAACAAATAAGGTTGAGCCGATTACAAGTCAAAACCAACCTCCACCGAATGTAAACAATGTGGAACAGGGTACGGCTGACGAGTTTATGTGGAAAGTTTACGGACTTGGAATGCGTGGTGCGATGAAAGGCGTTATCTTTGCTCACGTTGAATACGTTGATGAATTTCCGGATATGGGATATTCTTACGGACTGGATTTCGGTTTTACAACAGACCCAACGGCATTGACAAAATGTGCAGAAGATGATAAAAATATTTGGATTGAGCTTTTATGTTACGAGCCAATTGAAACGCCCGAAGCAATAAGCAATTTTTTTGAATCAATAGGTGTTGATAAAAGTTTGCCTATCACTTGCGATAGTAGTGACAAATATACTGGAGAGAATAAGGGTACGGTTGAAATGGTAAAAGGCCTTAGAAAATTAGGCTGGAAAACGAGTAAAGTAAGCAAAACGAAAAGCATTATGTTTTGGTTGCAAAGTATGAAAAGCAAAAAGATACATATTGTCAAAAACAGAATGTATCAGCAAATGAAAAAAGAGCAGGAGAATTACACAATGAGAGAGATAAATGGAATTGCAATTAACCAGCCAATTGATAAATGGAATCACGGTTGGGATTCGGCTCGATACAGACATATGGCATTTAATAGCAGTAACACATATTTAAGTACAGACAAAAGTTTAGAAGAATTAGGTATTAATTATTAAAAAAATCAATTTATGGCCACCACGTTAAAAGAAATGATTGATAGTGATTTAGGTAAAACCATTTCACTATTAACGGCAGACACAAAAGACATCGCAGAGATTGACAAATATGTTGCCGAGTATGAAGAATTGGATAGAACAATTCGAGATACACAAGTTGGAACAGTCCAAAAGGACAAAGTTATTGGTACAGGAGAGAAATCTAAAACTGTAAAAGCAATTAAAATTCCAGTAAGCTTCCAAAAGAAAATAGTTTCAACTTCTTGTGCGTTTGAATTTGGTGCGCCAGTTACATTAGTACCAAGTGAACAAAATGAATTATTTGTTGAGCTGAAAAGATTATGGAAAGAAAACAGAGTTGATGATAAACTGCAACAGGCTAAATTGATTCAGAAAACTCAAACACAATGCGCTTTACATTTCTTCTTGAAAGATGTAGATGCAACCTTAAAAGCAACCACAGACAACGGAGCAGTTAAGAAGCAAATTAAAGTAAATGTATTATCGCACAAAGAGGGAAAGATGTCTCCTTATTTCGATAGTACAGGAGATATGATTGCGTTTGTTTGGGAATACGCTTCTAAAGATGTAGAGGGAAAGACTATAAATAATGTTTGGATTTTTGATAGTACGAGTGTTTATAAATGCGACAGTTCAGCAGGAGATATGACTTTGCTTAGTTCTGAATTACACGGTTTTGATAGAATTCCAGTAGTGTATATGTACCAAGATTATCCTGAATGGCACGATGTACAATCTTTAATTGACCGTTTTGAAGTATCTCTTAGTAAATTAGGAGCATCAAACGATTATTCAGGCTATCCATTACTTAAAACGTATGGCGATGTGAGCAGTTTGCCTGACAGAAACGATGATGGAAAAACTATTAACTTCCCGATGAAAATTGATGAAGATAGTGGTAAAGAAGTTCACGGTGATGCTGAATTTTTAACCAATGACAACGCTCCTGAAAGTGTTAAGTTGGAAATGGAAAAGATAGAGCAATTGATTTACTCTTTGTCTTACACACCAAATCTTAGTTTTGAGAATATGAAATCAATTGGTACTTTGTCAGGTGTTGCTTTGAAATTAATGTTCTTAGATAGCATTATAAAAAGCAAACTGAATGAGGGAGAAAATAGAACAATTGTAGAGCGTATTATCAATATTTTTATTGGTGGCACAATTACATCAACAATGATTAAGTTGAAAGGAAAACCTTTAACCGTTGATGTGAAATTCAATAGCATATTGCCAAATGATACAGTTGAAGCGGTAAATATTGTTACTGGAGCAATTGGAGCAGGTGCAATGAGCAAGAAAACGGCAGTAGAGTATATTGGTATTAATAACGATACAGAAGCAGAATTAGCATTAATTGAAGCTGATAAAGCAGGTGTTCAGCCTACTGTTTAATATTTAAAATCAAAAGCTTACTTTTTTATCTACATTTTTTTAGATTTTTTTTTGATATTGTGTACAATCAATTAGAAAAGAATATATATTTGTGGTGTTGCAATTACGCAATACTAAATAGATAAAAAGATGAACGGTAAAAAAGTAAGTCAAGATTTGATTAAAACAAATCTTAAAATTGAAGTCAAAGATTATCCATACGGATATAACCAAAGAACAACTTTGTTTGACGAAATTGAGTTTAACCCAAAGAAAGGGTACAGAACTGTAAAAACTACCTTAAACCCAAAAACAGGTAGATTAAATGCTCCAAAGAAAAGCACCTATTATCAATTAATTACAAGGTATTTTGACGAAAACAGACGAGTTAAATTAATCCATTTAGGATTTAACGGCAGAAAAGAAATCAATAAAGTCTGTGAGTTTCTTGCTTCTAACTTTGACAACTTTGAAGAAAAGGAAATTGAATACTTTTATTTGACTTTGATGCTTTACATAAAAGTTGATATAAAAGCGAACGTGATGTATGCAGGTTGCAAATTTGATGACATTAAAGACTTCTACACTCCAGCGTTAGAAACTGCCGTAAAAGGAGCTAAAACAAAAGAAAACTTATTTGCGGATATATTTATCGATGACGATAAGATTGAAGCAGTTACACCTAAAGATTTTAACCCTTTTAAATAATAAATGATGGCACAGTATTTATGTAAGTTCAATGGCCGAAAAAACGGTGCTATTGGCAAATTCTACAATTTTAGCATAGTTGTAGAAGCGGAAACAAAAGAAGAAGCAAACGCGAAGTTATACGACACGCACGAACACATTAGTAACCTTAAAATTGTAAAAAAATGAAATTACAACAAAAATTTAAACAATGGTTAGATACCAAGCCAAGAATTCAGTTAAGAGATATTCAGTTAGAAGTAATTGCTGATGAATATGCGATTGATTTTGTTTTTTGGTTAATGTTAAATTGCGAACTAATTAAAGACGAAGAAACAGAAGAAAATGTACTTTGGAGATATGATTCGGAAGATTATATTATTGACACGTTATTAGAAATATTTAAAAAAGAAAAAGGATTATGAAAACAATTTTAATATCAATCAGAATAATAGCATTATTTTCAACGGCTATTTTTATATCGTTTATTCCTGAAAACTATCCAGCATTTTTTGGAGATTTTAATTGTGGTAAAATCATTTCTCAATATGGAACACACACCTATTTTCCATCGATGCACGAAGTTCCTGAATTACATTGGGGATATAGACATTATGTTTTTTCTTTAATGTGTTTCTTCTTGGGCGTTGTTCAAGTGATAAACCTTTTTAACTTTGTAGAAAATTACAAAGAGTAATTAAAGACTTTTTCAATCCCACAATGAAAAAACTCAATAGAATATTTAAAAGAATTTCTTTTTTTCTTTATGGAAACCAAACAAACGTATGTGATAAATCAACTAAATTTTATTAAAAATGAGTAATTCTCCAAAACTTTATTTCCTAAAAAATAAAGACAACAAATTCCTTAACGGCAAAGACAAGACTTTTTATAGCAATATTGTAAATTCTACCTATGAAAAGAAAAAGCAAACAGTTTTAGACATCATTAAGTATCTACCTGCTTATTCTGATTGTGAGGTACACGAAATGACTGAAAACAACTTTATGGAAGCAATGGCAAACGAAACAACAAAATGCGTTGTCGTAGGTGCTTATTTAAGCAATATTCTAACTGAAATAGATAGCAAACTGCCAACTGTATCGCAAGTCAACAAAACATTGCACATCAAATTAAAAACTGCTATTGATAGCCTTGTTCCGTTTACTTCAATGTACAACGACTTTATTAAGCAGAAAGAGGACCAAACAGACGAAGTATCAGGGCATATTGCTGAATACCTGCATTTAGTTAGCCAGCCTGAAATTTACCTTAGCGGAGAGTTGGCTGGAATATTAAAAGCCTACAAAAAAGACAGAAAAGCAATTATAGGCATTGCACAAAAAACTTTAAATAGAGATTAATTTAAAAAAGAAAAAATTATGAAAGACATTTTAATAACATTATTTTGGATAGCAGTTTGTTTCGTAGTATCATCGGAAATGGAAATTACTTTTAAGCCATTTAGTATAAATTTTCCTAAATACATTTCGGGAATTGGAATGGTTTTAATTATATTTGGCTTCGTTTTTATTACACACGATATTAAAAATGAATATTATCAAAAAGGAGCTGATGAGGTGATTAATATAATAAATGACAAAATCAAAGCAGAGAAGAACAATAATAAATAAAAATAGAGTTATGAATTTTATCGGAGAAGTAATTGAAATTGAAGATTTAAAAGTTTCTACATCGGGATTTAAAAGCCGTAAGATTGTAGTAAAGAACAACGAGCAATACGGCCAAACAATTCCAATTGAGTTCGTGCAGGACAAAACAGATTTAATTGATAAATTATCAATAGGTCAAAACGTAAATGTTTCAATTAATTTAAAAGGAAATATTTACAATGAAAAACGTTTTGTAACTGTACAAGGTTGGAAAATTGAGTAATAAAAAAGCACATTCACAATCTATAATCGCAGAGGGTTTAAATCCTAACACACGTTTAAGAGTTGTAAAAACATTCAACGGCACTCAAACTGAAAAAATAATGACAGTTGCAGAATGGCGTGAATTTAAGAAGCAATTTGGAGCGACATACATTGCGTATCAGATTTAAAAAGAACGTTTATTACAGTAAAGAAAAGCACTCTATTTTAGGGTGCTTTTTTTGTGTTTATATGAATTTGTTTTTTATTAAAAATTTATGATTACATTTGTTTCCAAACTTATTCAATAATTTAAAACATTTTTATCATGGTTAAACCGGAGATTATCAAGGCACGACTTAAGGCGTTATTTCCTAAGGCGAACTTAGACACAAAAAGGTTAGACGCATTGTCGGCTAAACTTGCGCAAATTCCAGCGGATGATGCCGACGAAACGGCTATAGACGCAGTATTGAATCAAGCAAACGCATTCCAAAGTTTTGAGGACATCGCCAAAGAGGATGATAGAGTTAGAACTTTAGAAAAAAAATTGCAAGATTTAATCCCACCAACACCTCCAACGCCACCAACACCGCCTACTCCACCTGCTCCACCAGCACCGGATATGCCAAGTTGGGCAAAGGAAATTTTAGACACAAATGCTAAATTGGTAGAGAAAATCAATTCAATAGAAAGCGGAAATGTGATTGAAACAAAAAGGCAACAGGCAATCAGTTTGTTTGAAAAATCAACTCTTTTAGCAGGTTTGAAACCGGAGCTAAAACAAAGTTGGATTAACAGAATTGATGTACAAAGCGAAACGCCTTTTGAAGAACAGATTCAATCTTTGGAAACAGAATTAACCACTTTGCAACAAAACTATCTTGATAGTATTGGGCATTCAGGGCCGGTGCCAATTGCTGGCGGTGCAATCAAACCTGACGATAAAGACGTGGCGAGTATTGTTGATAATTTAGTTCAAATTTAAAACGAGTAACAAACATTAAATTTTAAAATTATGTCAGGTACAACTGCAAATCTTAGCAACAATAAATCACAGGTAGATTCATCAATGGATTCTGTTGTGATTGTATTGAATTTAGAAACTATCGTTGGAGGTAAAACTCTTAATACGACAGGTTTCAACGAAGAATACATTAAGTCAGGACACGTTGTGGTTGAAGAAACTTCTACTGGAGCTTTAAAACCATTAAACGTATCAGATGGAGCTTATGTAGCCTTACCGGGAGGACACACATACAAAGGGATTGTTTCTGCAACTGTATTAACTGCAAAACCATTTGTATCAGTATTGGTACGTGGTTCAGTTAACAAAGTGGCTGCTCCTTTTACTATTCCTGCTGGTGCGATTACTGCATTGCCATTAATCCGTTTCGTTCAGGACTAATTGACTAATCAAAGAGATTAGACAATCAAAATTATTTAAAAACATTAAATCTTAGAGAGAAGATGGAAAAATCATTATTTGCGAAATTTGCTTCTTATTTTACGGCAATCGCTAAAACTATCGAAGAAAGAGTAAACGGGTCTAAATCGGCTCAATCTTATCTTCACAAAGAAATGTGTACTCCTGAAATGAGTACAGATTTGAAATGGCAAACTCTTAACGTTGATGGTTCAACTGTTACTGCTGATGTTGTTTCAATGGATTCTGCTTTGCCTTTAAAAAGACGTGATAGCTTCGGACAAGCGTCAGGCGAAATCCCTAAATTGGGTATGAAAATGTCATTGAATGAAAAAACAATGAGCGAGATTGATGTTTTAGTTGCTCGTAATGTAGAAACTAAAATTTTAGTGCAAAAAATATTCCAAGATACTGCGAAATGTATGATGGGTATTTACGAGAAATTAGAATTTATGTTCTTGCAAGGATTGTCAACTGGTGTTACACTTATTGACGACGACACAAATACAGGAACTGGAATTCGTGTTGACTTTGGTTACTTAGCTGGAAACAGTTTTGGTGTATCAAAATCTTGGTCAGATGCTACTTCTACTCCGTTAGATGATATTTCAAGAGTATTGAAATACGCTAAAACAAAAGGCGACAAACCTACTGTTTTAATGATGGATGATGCTACTTTTGACAACCTGTCTAATACTACACAAGTGAAAGAACGTTATGCATTTGCATTAGGTTTTACAGGAACTCAAATACAACAACCAAACTTGGCACAGGTTAATCAAATGTTCTTGTCTAACTACGGTTTGACAATTAGAATTGTTGATAGAACTGTTGTTACAGAGAAAAACGGAGTAAGAACTACTGTTTCTCCTTGGGGAGCGAACAAAGTTATCTTCTTAAATTCTGCAACTGGTGCTGGTAAAATCGTTTACGGTATGTTGGCAGAAGATTCTCGTAGAAACCCAGCGGTTATGTATGAGAAAGCAGATGGATATATCTTATTGAAAAAATGGCACTCTCCTGAGCCGTTTGCTGAATTTACTTCAAGTCAAGCGTTGGTATTGCCAGTAATCAATAATGTATCAAGTATCTATACAATCAATGCAGAGGAATACGTTGCAGACGCTCAAACTGAGGGAGATGCTACATTTGCATACAACGAAGTTGATTACACTAAGCAATCAGTAGCTGATGCTATAAAATTAGCTAAACCAGCTACTAAATTGACTGTAGATTCTACTGATGCTAAATTGTTAGCTGAAATCAACAAATTATCTGACGAACAAATCTTAGTGTTTGAAGCAAATATTGTTGAAGCGGTATAATGTATAGCGAACAAAGCATATTAACATTAAGTGAAAGAATAGGTTGGGAACAAGCTCTTGATTCTGCACTTGGCATTGAAGTTGATTCTGATAATGTCAAGGCAGATGCTGGGCGAAAGGTTAATTCCTTTCATCAGTTGGCAATCGTTGAAAATATCTACTCAGCAGTACCTGAATTGGTACTGTCTGATGTAGATTTCAACAAATATTTAAAATCACTTAGGGAACAAAGCGTAAGAGAAGTTCTTACGGCTATTATAGACCAAAATGTGCTTAGTGAAGAAATTGTTGATTATAGCTCAACAATCATTAACCGACCAAGAATATTTGACGATGCAATAGGTTATTCAATTGCTATCAAATGCCTTGAATTGTTTGTAAGTTCAAGTCGTAAAAACCTTGCTGAAAGAAATGCAAAATTAAGCTACCAAAACCTCAAAATGGAATTAGAGGGAGTAAGAAACGAAAGTGGGCATTTAGTAGCTAAAGGATTAATTATGCGAAAAGAATTTGCAATAAGACAGGCGCAAAAAATATTGTTTCCAAGAAAAATAATTATTGATGGTACACCTAACTGGTAGATTATGAACTTTACAAAAACAAATCCAAAAGGAATAGACAAAGAAATTGGCAAGATTCAGTCGTTATTACACGAAGAACTTGACTGGGAAAATATCGATGTTTATGGTAGAGTTTACAAAAATCAAAGCACAGACAAAGGATTAGTACCCGAATTCTATATTGGAGCAAATGAATATAAAGACGCTTTTTTAAATGATGCTAAGACTGCGACAATATGTTTTATCGAGGATGAAAAACACACTACTGAAAACGGAATTTACTATTATAGCGATGTTAAAATCGTGGTTATGGTAAATTTATCTAAGGCAAAGCCAAGCATTTTGCACAGAGCCGATACAGAAGTACAGATTGATGTTATCAAACAATCCGAGAAAAACAAAATGTTCACGATTACTGGAATTGAAAAAGGCATTGCAAATGTTTTTAAAGGCTTTAATGTTCAAGGTATATTGTTGACCGATATGCAACCTTTTCACGTTTTCGCTATCACAGGAACTTTAAAATATAAAATTAATTGTTAATCAAAAAAAAATAGAACTTATGGGAGTATATCAAGAATGCAAAGTTTCTTCTACTGCTGGTAAAAACACAGGAGCAAAAGAGCAATGTTTCGAGGGATTATTTATTAGACCTGCCTTAGCGGTTTTAGGGTTTAGTTTCGCTTCTGCTGATGAAGCAAAAGACATTGCTAACTGGAATACTGCAATCGCAGAAAAGAAAATTATTCCATTGTACGATGTAGAAGAATTCGCATCAGCAAACACGGAAGATACATTCTTCGAGGGAAGAACAAAAAAATACAGAACTGCAATTGGTAAAAAATCAAGCACTTTTTCAAGTTTCCTTGGCCTTTGCTCACATTCTGCATTAAAATCTTACCACGGTAAAGAAATGCAACTTTTTGAATTCACAGAAGATGGCGCAATCAAAGCGGTTATCAATGCTGATGGTTCAATCAAAGGGCAAAAAGTAAATTTAATGGTAGGTAAAAGAGTTGATGCAACTGCTGACAGACCGCCAAGTACATTAGTAACTATTGACTACAACGATGCTGATGAGTTTGAAGATAACGGAGCAATCTTAAGACCAACTTGGGAAAGTTCTGAAATCTACGGTATCTTTGATGTAGAAATTGCACAGGTTTCGGCTTCTGCAACTGTTATTGAAGTAACTGTTCAAGAGGGATGCGCTGGAGCTGGAGAGAAATTGACTTCTTTAGTTGATGGAGATTTAGTAGTGAAAAACGGTGCTGGAGAAATCGTTTCGGTTTCTTTTGTAACTGCTGACGCTAATGGTGTTTACCAATTATCAGGAACTGGATTTACAACTGGCCATACGGTAAGTTTAAATGGTGTAGTTTCTAATCTTGGAATGTCTTACGAAGCTCCACAACCATTAACTATCACTGTTTAATGGCATCTTATAAAGGGATAACTTTTGCAAAGGACTATAATAAGTCCTTTGCAGATTTTAAAATCGAGTTTGGTTCAACTCACGTTTTTAAAAATATCCCAAGCGACAAAAGAGAAAACGAACTAAAAAAAGCCTATAAAATAGCAACTGACAATGGCAAACTTTCAAACTCAACTAAAAAAGAAATCAAACATATCAGCGAGTAAATTGCAAAAGGATTTATTTGATTTTATAAAAAGTATTGAGAATGAAATAGTAGCAATGAACGTTCAACAAATAAACGTTGAAAGCAAAGACATAAATGATAAGCCAATAGGATTTTACTCCTTTGCCACGGAATTAATTACCGGTGGTGCAAAAAAAAAAGGCGACCCATTTACAGGTAAAGACACAGGAGATTGGTTAGGTGGTTTTTATATGCAACAAGTTGGAACGAATTTAAGATTTGGCTCAACTGATGGAAAAACACAAGATATTCTTAAAAGTGATAACTGGCTTTCAGATGATTTATTTGGGCTTTCAGATAAAGATTTAAAGGCACT
Organism: Flavobacterium sp.; assembly: GCA_017988155.1. Lineage (GTDB taxonomy): Bacteria > Bacteroidota > Bacteroidia > Flavobacteriales > Flavobacteriaceae > Flavobacterium. The sequence goes on from JAGNSF010000002.1 coordinate 20,750, forward strand.
AATCCAAGATAGGTTAGTGCCTTTTATTATTTCAAATACAAGAAAAATTTTAGAAATATGATTTACGATTCACTTGATACAATTCCGTACAAATTATTTATAAAAATTGCTACAACAAATGACTTTTCTTTGTTAAGCGATACTGAAAAAGATTTGAACGTATTGGAGCAGGTTTGGAGCAAATTGTATGACGACCATTTAAAGTACGATAAGAGCAAGGATAACAAAAAAGTGTTTAGATTAAGCAAAGAAATAGAAGCATTGCAAACACAACAGAAAGTGGTATTAATTGCTATTTCCTGTCTAAGTTTTGAATACAACGAAGAATTGGTTGAAATTTTACGCCAATATGGATACACTTTAAGAGACGAAAACACAGAGCAGTATTATGAGGACCTAAAAAGGATTTCAAGAGAAGCAAATAGCATAAAATTTAAGATAAGCGTATTATCAAAGCAATTACCAAAGCAAGAAGATACAAAGGCCGAAGAAAGTGAATTTACAGTTGATGATGTGATGGCAAGTTATACAATGATTGTAGGTTATGATATTGATTATAACACGGTAACTTACACAAAATTTCACGCAATACAAAAGCAGGTTCATTTGAAGATAAAATCAGTAGAACAACAAAACATAAAACCACAATAGAATGGCAAAAGATGGATTAATCACTCGAAAAGATATTATTGAAGATGAAGCCTTAAACTTCGGAGAGGTATATGCTTCAAATTTAAAAACCGCAATTGATGCAAATAATAAATTGGTTAGTTCTGTAAAAGAATTAAACTCACAGGTTTCGCAATTTAAAGGAGCGCAAAATAGCGCAGATTTCCTAAGTGCTAAACAGGCACAGGTATTGGCAACTCAAAAAGTAATTGATGCAACAAAAGCACAAGAACAGGCTGAAATATCTTTGCAGAAAATTGAACAAGAAAGGTTAAAAACTTTAAAACAACAGGCAGACCTTGACGCTAAATTAGCGAATGGAAAGAAAACAAACACTCAATTAACCATTGAAGAAAGGGTACAAAACGAGGTCAATAACAGAATACTAAAAGAAGAAGCAAAAGAACGTTTAGGTTTAGTTGGTGCATATACTAAATTAAACAAACAACGTACAGACGCAAAAAAGGCATTATTAGATTTACTTAGTGCAGAAGAAAAGAATAACGACGCAATTAAGAAAGCTCAAAAGGAGTTTGACGAATTAGATAAAAAAGTTCGATTGGCCGACCAAGCCGTTGGCGATTTTAGCAAGAATGTAGGTAATTATCCTAAATTGACTTCACTTACAAATGGAATTAAAAACCTTGTAGGTGCATTTGGATTAGTTGGTGGTATTCAATTGTTCGCAGGTATTCTTCAAGATGCCTATAAAAATATGAAATTGTTTGAGCAAGGTATTGCGGATTTGAGTGCAATTACTGGAGCGACAGGCAAGGATTTGGAATACTTAAAAAATCAAGCGATTGATTTAGGGCAAGAAACAAAAGGTGGAGCGGTTGCAGTAGTAGAAGCTTACAAATTAATAGCAAGTGCCAAGCCGGAATTATTAAGCAATGTACAAGCCTTAAATCAAGTTACAGAAGCCGTATTGACTTTATCAAAAGCATCGGGAATGGAAATGGCTGATAGTGCTATTGCCTTAACAGACGCAATGAATCAATTTGGTGCCAGTGCAGATGAAGCGCAAGTTTATATTGATGCGTTGGCAAATGGAGCTAAATACGGTTCAGCAGAGATTCCACAATTAACAGAAGCGGTATTAAAATTTGGTGCGGTTGCAAGAAGTTCGAATGTAAACATCAAAGAAAGTGTTGCCTTAGTTGAGTTGTTGGCAGAAAATGGATTGAAAGGAGCAGAAGCAGGTACGGCACTTAGAAACGTATTATTAAAAATATCAGCTCCTGACGCATTACCAAAACGTGCTAAGGAAGAATTAGAGGGATTGGGTATATCTTTAAATAAATTAAAAGATAGTTCATTACCGGTACAGGAAAGGCTTGAAATGCTTAAACCGTTATTGAAAGATAATGCTTCAATCGTTAAGTTATTTGGTGTTGAAAATGCGACTGCGGCCATCAATATTATTTCACATACTGATAGGTTAAAAGACTTGACCTCTAAAATGGGAGAGTACGGTACTGCTAATGAACAGGCTCGTATTAGAATGAATACTGTTCAGAACAAAACTGAAATGATGAAATCAACTTATGATAGTTTGATTTTGTCAATTGCTACTGGAAAAGGAGTTGTTTCAGGATTTTTCGGTACGATGATAGATGGTATTACTGGAGTGTTAAAAGATTTAATTCGATTGAATTCTTCTTGGGATGAATTAAATACAAAAGCAAAATCATCAGGGCAAAAATCGGGTACTAAAATATTTGCAGACCAATTTCAAAACCTAAAAGGCACAGGTAGTGATAAAGATATTGCAAGAAGTATCAAAGAAGCAAACCTTAGAGATTTAAAGGAAATTGAAAAACAAATGAAAGATACTGATGCTAAAATTTTAAAAGCAAAAAAAGAATCTTGGAGTTTGGGAGAGAGTTTTGATGAAGTAAAATACAAAAGAGAAAAAGAAAGATTAATTAAAGAACAGGCAGAAAAAAGGCAAATTATTAGAGAAGCCAATAAAAAAATAAACCCAACAGAAGCCAAGGCAACTGCTCCGGCAGTAACTGCTGATTTAGGTGGCGGTGGAGCTTTATCTGATAAAGAAAAAAGAGCACAAGAAAAAGCATTGAAAGATAAATTAGATGCTCAAAGACGACTTTCAGATAGTTTGTTTGAATTAAAAAAACAGGAATTGGAGCGTACAATTAAGGTAAATGAAGAAATTGCCAACGATACTACAATGACTGATGAAGTGCGAATTCAATCTTTAAAAAACGTACAAAATACAGGTATTGAATTAGCTAATTTAACCAAACAACACTCTTTGGACCAAGATAAATTTGTGCTTGAAAAAGATAAATTAAATGCTAATGACAAGGTAAAAATTAATGAAGAAGCGAGTAACAAAATAATTGACATCAATGCAAAAGCATCTAAGGAGATTAAAAAATTGCAAATGTTTGACGAAGCTGATTACCAAAAGGTTTTAGACAACAAATTGTCAATTATAAATACTAATATGAATGCTGAACTTGAAGCGGAAAACAAACGTTTTTCAGCCTTAGGAGATTTGTCTAAATTAAGTGAAAGAAAAAGAGAAAAAGCAACAGAAGAACACGAGAAAAATGTATTTGAAATCAAGAAAAAATATGCAATTCAAGCTTTAAAATTACAGATTGCAAATCTTGAAACTGAATTACAGGCAAATGATAAACTACCTGCTGAATTACAATTATCGGCTGAAAAACGCCAAAAGATTGAAGAAACTCTTAGTAAGGCAAAACTTGATTTAACAGAGCAAGAAAATAGTAAGAGCAAACAAACAGTTGAGCAAAAGAAAATTGAAGCTACTCAAATACTTGAAATTAGTAGCCAATTAACTGGAGCGTTAACTGATTTAGGTAATTCGTTGTTTGATGCTAAAATTCAACAAATTGACGATGAAATTAGCAAAAATAACGAGTATTACGATAAACAAATTGAACTGGCTGGAGATGATGAAAAGCAAAAAGATACATATTGTCAAAAACAGAATGTATCAGCAAATGAAAAAAGAGCAGGAGAATTACACAATGAGAGAGATAAATGGAATTGCAATTAACCAGCCAATTGATAAATGGAATCACGGTTGGGATTCGGCTCGATACAGACATATGGCATTTAATAGCAGTAACACATATTTAAGTACAGACAAAAGTTTAGAAGAATTAGGTATTAATTATTAAAAAAATCAATTTATGGCCACCACGTTAAAAGAAATGATTGATAGTGATTTAGGTAAAACCATTTCACTATTAACGGCAGACACAAAAGACATCGCAGAGATTGACAAATATGTTGCCGAGTATGAAGAATTGGATAGAACAATTCGAGATACACAAGTTGGAACAGTCCAAAAGGACAAAGTTATTGGTACAGGAGAGAAATCTAAAACTGTAAAAGCAATTAAAATTCCAGTAAGCTTCCAAAAGAAAATAGTTTCAACTTCTTGTGCGTTTGAATTTGGTGCGCCAGTTACATTAGTACCAAGTGAACAAAATGAATTATTTGTTGAGCTGAAAAGATTATGGAAAGAAAACAGAGTTGATGATAAACTGCAACAGGCTAAATTGATTCAGAAAACTCAAACACAATGCGCTTTACATTTCTTCTTGAAAGATGTAGATGCAACCTTAAAAGCAACCACAGACAACGGAGCAGTTAAGAAGCAAATTAAAGTAAATGTATTATCGCACAAAGAGGGAAAGATGTCTCCTTATTTCGATAGTACAGGAGATATGATTGCGTTTGTTTGGGAATACGCTTCTAAAGATGTAGAGGGAAAGACTATAAATAATGTTTGGATTTTTGATAGTACGAGTGTTTATAAATGCGACAGTTCAGCAGGAGATATGACTTTGCTTAGTTCTGAATTACACGGTTTTGATAGAATTCCAGTAGTGTATATGTACCAAGATTATCCTGAATGGCACGATGTACAATCTTTAATTGACCGTTTTGAAGTATCTCTTAGTAAATTAGGAGCATCAAACGATTATTCAGGCTATCCATTACTTAAAACGTATGGCGATGTGAGCAGTTTGCCTGACAGAAACGATGATGGAAAAACTATTAACTTCCCGATGAAAATTGATGAAGATAGTGGTAAAGAAGTTCACGGTGATGCTGAATTTTTAACCAATGACAACGCTCCTGAAAGTGTTAAGTTGGAAATGGAAAAGATAGAGCAATTGATTTACTCTTTGTCTTACACACCAAATCTTAGTTTTGAGAATATGAAATCAATTGGTACTTTGTCAGGTGTTGCTTTGAAATTAATGTTCTTAGATAGCATTATAAAAAGCAAACTGAATGAGGGAGAAAATAGAACAATTGTAGAGCGTATTATCAATATTTTTATTGGTGGCACAATTACATCAACAATGATTAAGTTGAAAGGAAAACCTTTAACCGTTGATGTGAAATTCAATAGCATATTGCCAAATGATACAGTTGAAGCGGTAAATATTGTTACTGGAGCAATTGGAGCAGGTGCAATGAGCAAGAAAACGGCAGTAGAGTATATTGGTATTAATAACGATACAGAAGCAGAATTAGCATTAATTGAAGCTGATAAAGCAGGTGTTCAGCCTACTGTTTAATATTTAAAATCAAAAGCTTACTTTTTTATCTACATTTTTTTAGATTTTTTTTTGATATTGTGTACAATCAATTAGAAAAGAATATATATTTGTGGTGTTGCAATTACGCAATACTAAATAGATAAAAAGATGAACGGTAAAAAAGTAAGTCAAGATTTGATTAAAACAAATCTTAAAATTGAAGTCAAAGATTATCCATACGGATATAACCAAAGAACAACTTTGTTTGACGAAATTGAGTTTAACCCAAAGAAAGGGTACAGAACTGTAAAAACTACCTTAAACCCAAAAACAGGTAGATTAAATGCTCCAAAGAAAAGCACCTATTATCAATTAATTACAAGGTATTTTGACGAAAACAGACGAGTTAAATTAATCCATTTAGGATTTAACGGCAGAAAAGAAATCAATAAAGTCTGTGAGTTTCTTGCTTCTAACTTTGACAACTTTGAAGAAAAGGAAATTGAATACTTTTATTTGACTTTGATGCTTTACATAAAAGTTGATATAAAAGCGAACGTGATGTATGCAGGTTGCAAATTTGATGACATTAAAGACTTCTACACTCCAGCGTTAGAAACTGCCGTAAAAGGAGCTAAAACAAAAGAAAACTTATTTGCGGATATATTTATCGATGACGATAAGATTGAAGCAGTTACACCTAAAGATTTTAACCCTTTTAAATAATAAATGATGGCACAGTATTTATGTAAGTTCAATGGCCGAAAAAACGGTGCTATTGGCAAATTCTACAATTTTAGCATAGTTGTAGAAGCGGAAACAAAAGAAGAAGCAAACGCGAAGTTATACGACACGCACGAACACATTAGTAACCTTAAAATTGTAAAAAAATGAAATTACAACAAAAATTTAAACAATGGTTAGATACCAAGCCAAGAATTCAGTTAAGAGATATTCAGTTAGAAGTAATTGCTGATGAATATGCGATTGATTTTGTTTTTTGGTTAATGTTAAATTGCGAACTAATTAAAGACGAAGAAACAGAAGAAAATGTACTTTGGAGATATGATTCGGAAGATTATATTATTGACACGTTATTAGAAATATTTAAAAAAGAAAAAGGATTATGAAAACAATTTTAATATCAATCAGAATAATAGCATTATTTTCAACGGCTATTTTTATATCGTTTATTCCTGAAAACTATCCAGCATTTTTTGGAGATTTTAATTGTGGTAAAATCATTTCTCAATATGGAACACACACCTATTTTCCATCGATGCACGAAGTTCCTGAATTACATTGGGGATATAGACATTATGTTTTTTCTTTAATGTGTTTCTTCTTGGGCGTTGTTCAAGTGATAAACCTTTTTAACTTTGTAGAAAATTACAAAGAGTAATTAAAGACTTTTTCAATCCCACAATGAAAAAACTCAATAGAATATTTAAAAGAATTTCTTTTTTTCTTTATGGAAACCAAACAAACGTATGTGATAAATCAACTAAATTTTATTAAAAATGAGTAATTCTCCAAAACTTTATTTCCTAAAAAATAAAGACAACAAATTCCTTAACGGCAAAGACAAGACTTTTTATAGCAATATTGTAAATTCTACCTATGAAAAGAAAAAGCAAACAGTTTTAGACATCATTAAGTATCTACCTGCTTATTCTGATTGTGAGGTACACGAAATGACTGAAAACAACTTTATGGAAGCAATGGCAAACGAAACAACAAAATGCGTTGTCGTAGGTGCTTATTTAAGCAATATTCTAACTGAAATAGATAGCAAACTGCCAACTGTATCGCAAGTCAACAAAACATTGCACATCAAATTAAAAACTGCTATTGATAGCCTTGTTCCGTTTACTTCAATGTACAACGACTTTATTAAGCAGAAAGAGGACCAAACAGACGAAGTATCAGGGCATATTGCTGAATACCTGCATTTAGTTAGCCAGCCTGAAATTTACCTTAGCGGAGAGTTGGCTGGAATATTAAAAGCCTACAAAAAAGACAGAAAAGCAATTATAGGCATTGCACAAAAAACTTTAAATAGAGATTAATTTAAAAAAGAAAAAATTATGAAAGACATTTTAATAACATTATTTTGGATAGCAGTTTGTTTCGTAGTATCATCGGAAATGGAAATTACTTTTAAGCCATTTAGTATAAATTTTCCTAAATACATTTCGGGAATTGGAATGGTTTTAATTATATTTGGCTTCGTTTTTATTACACACGATATTAAAAATGAATATTATCAAAAAGGAGCTGATGAGGTGATTAATATAATAAATGACAAAATCAAAGCAGAGAAGAACAATAATAAATAAAAATAGAGTTATGAATTTTATCGGAGAAGTAATTGAAATTGAAGATTTAAAAGTTTCTACATCGGGATTTAAAAGCCGTAAGATTGTAGTAAAGAACAACGAGCAATACGGCCAAACAATTCCAATTGAGTTCGTGCAGGACAAAACAGATTTAATTGATAAATTATCAATAGGTCAAAACGTAAATGTTTCAATTAATTTAAAAGGAAATATTTACAATGAAAAACGTTTTGTAACTGTACAAGGTTGGAAAATTGAGTAATAAAAAAGCACATTCACAATCTATAATCGCAGAGGGTTTAAATCCTAACACACGTTTAAGAGTTGTAAAAACATTCAACGGCACTCAAACTGAAAAAATAATGACAGTTGCAGAATGGCGTGAATTTAAGAAGCAATTTGGAGCGACATACATTGCGTATCAGATTTAAAAAGAACGTTTATTACAGTAAAGAAAAGCACTCTATTTTAGGGTGCTTTTTTTGTGTTTATATGAATTTGTTTTTTATTAAAAATTTATGATTACATTTGTTTCCAAACTTATTCAATAATTTAAAACATTTTTATCATGGTTAAACCGGAGATTATCAAGGCACGACTTAAGGCGTTATTTCCTAAGGCGAACTTAGACACAAAAAGGTTAGACGCATTGTCGGCTAAACTTGCGCAAATTCCAGCGGATGATGCCGACGAAACGGCTATAGACGCAGTATTGAATCAAGCAAACGCATTCCAAAGTTTTGAGGACATCGCCAAAGAGGATGATAGAGTTAGAACTTTAGAAAAAAAATTGCAAGATTTAATCCCACCAACACCTCCAACGCCACCAACACCGCCTACTCCACCTGCTCCACCAGCACCGGATATGCCAAGTTGGGCAAAGGAAATTTTAGACACAAATGCTAAATTGGTAGAGAAAATCAATTCAATAGAAAGCGGAAATGTGATTGAAACAAAAAGGCAACAGGCAATCAGTTTGTTTGAAAAATCAACTCTTTTAGCAGGTTTGAAACCGGAGCTAAAACAAAGTTGGATTAACAGAATTGATGTACAAAGCGAAACGCCTTTTGAAGAACAGATTCAATCTTTGGAAACAGAATTAACCACTTTGCAACAAAACTATCTTGATAGTATTGGGCATTCAGGGCCGGTGCCAATTGCTGGCGGTGCAATCAAACCTGACGATAAAGACGTGGCGAGTATTGTTGATAATTTAGTTCAAATTTAAAACGAGTAACAAACATTAAATTTTAAAATTATGTCAGGTACAACTGCAAATCTTAGCAACAATAAATCACAGGTAGATTCATCAATGGATTCTGTTGTGATTGTATTGAATTTAGAAACTATCGTTGGAGGTAAAACTCTTAATACGACAGGTTTCAACGAAGAATACATTAAGTCAGGACACGTTGTGGTTGAAGAAACTTCTACTGGAGCTTTAAAACCATTAAACGTATCAGATGGAGCTTATGTAGCCTTACCGGGAGGACACACATACAAAGGGATTGTTTCTGCAACTGTATTAACTGCAAAACCATTTGTATCAGTATTGGTACGTGGTTCAGTTAACAAAGTGGCTGCTCCTTTTACTATTCCTGCTGGTGCGATTACTGCATTGCCATTAATCCGTTTCGTTCAGGACTAATTGACTAATCAAAGAGATTAGACAATCAAAATTATTTAAAAACATTAAATCTTAGAGAGAAGATGGAAAAATCATTATTTGCGAAATTTGCTTCTTATTTTACGGCAATCGCTAAAACTATCGAAGAAAGAGTAAACGGGTCTAAATCGGCTCAATCTTATCTTCACAAAGAAATGTGTACTCCTGAAATGAGTACAGATTTGAAATGGCAAACTCTTAACGTTGATGGTTCAACTGTTACTGCTGATGTTGTTTCAATGGATTCTGCTTTGCCTTTAAAAAGACGTGATAGCTTCGGACAAGCGTCAGGCGAAATCCCTAAATTGGGTATGAAAATGTCATTGAATGAAAAAACAATGAGCGAGATTGATGTTTTAGTTGCTCGTAATGTAGAAACTAAAATTTTAGTGCAAAAAATATTCCAAGATACTGCGAAATGTATGATGGGTATTTACGAGAAATTAGAATTTATGTTCTTGCAAGGATTGTCAACTGGTGTTACACTTATTGACGACGACACAAATACAGGAACTGGAATTCGTGTTGACTTTGGTTACTTAGCTGGAAACAGTTTTGGTGTATCAAAATCTTGGTCAGATGCTACTTCTACTCCGTTAGATGATATTTCAAGAGTATTGAAATACGCTAAAACAAAAGGCGACAAACCTACTGTTTTAATGATGGATGATGCTACTTTTGACAACCTGTCTAATACTACACAAGTGAAAGAACGTTATGCATTTGCATTAGGTTTTACAGGAACTCAAATACAACAACCAAACTTGGCACAGGTTAATCAAATGTTCTTGTCTAACTACGGTTTGACAATTAGAATTGTTGATAGAACTGTTGTTACAGAGAAAAACGGAGTAAGAACTACTGTTTCTCCTTGGGGAGCGAACAAAGTTATCTTCTTAAATTCTGCAACTGGTGCTGGTAAAATCGTTTACGGTATGTTGGCAGAAGATTCTCGTAGAAACCCAGCGGTTATGTATGAGAAAGCAGATGGATATATCTTATTGAAAAAATGGCACTCTCCTGAGCCGTTTGCTGAATTTACTTCAAGTCAAGCGTTGGTATTGCCAGTAATCAATAATGTATCAAGTATCTATACAATCAATGCAGAGGAATACGTTGCAGACGCTCAAACTGAGGGAGATGCTACATTTGCATACAACGAAGTTGATTACACTAAGCAATCAGTAGCTGATGCTATAAAATTAGCTAAACCAGCTACTAAATTGACTGTAGATTCTACTGATGCTAAATTGTTAGCTGAAATCAACAAATTATCTGACGAACAAATCTTAGTGTTTGAAGCAAATATTGTTGAAGCGGTATAATGTATAGCGAACAAAGCATATTAACATTAAGTGAAAGAATAGGTTGGGAACAAGCTCTTGATTCTGCACTTGGCATTGAAGTTGATTCTGATAATGTCAAGGCAGATGCTGGGCGAAAGGTTAATTCCTTTCATCAGTTGGCAATCGTTGAAAATATCTACTCAGCAGTACCTGAATTGGTACTGTCTGATGTAGATTTCAACAAATATTTAAAATCACTTAGGGAACAAAGCGTAAGAGAAGTTCTTACGGCTATTATAGACCAAAATGTGCTTAGTGAAGAAATTGTTGATTATAGCTCAACAATCATTAACCGACCAAGAATATTTGACGATGCAATAGGTTATTCAATTGCTATCAAATGCCTTGAATTGTTTGTAAGTTCAAGTCGTAAAAACCTTGCTGAAAGAAATGCAAAATTAAGCTACCAAAACCTCAAAATGGAATTAGAGGGAGTAAGAAACGAAAGTGGGCATTTAGTAGCTAAAGGATTAATTATGCGAAAAGAATTTGCAATAAGACAGGCGCAAAAAATATTGTTTCCAAGAAAAATAATTATTGATGGTACACCTAACTGGTAGATTATGAACTTTACAAAAACAAATCCAAAAGGAATAGACAAAGAAATTGGCAAGATTCAGTCGTTATTACACGAAGAACTTGACTGGGAAAATATCGATGTTTATGGTAGAGTTTACAAAAATCAAAGCACAGACAAAGGATTAGTACCCGAATTCTATATTGGAGCAAATGAATATAAAGACGCTTTTTTAAATGATGCTAAGACTGCGACAATATGTTTTATCGAGGATGAAAAACACACTACTGAAAACGGAATTTACTATTATAGCGATGTTAAAATCGTGGTTATGGTAAATTTATCTAAGGCAAAGCCAAGCATTTTGCACAGAGCCGATACAGAAGTACAGATTGATGTTATCAAACAATCCGAGAAAAACAAAATGTTCACGATTACTGGAATTGAAAAAGGCATTGCAAATGTTTTTAAAGGCTTTAATGTTCAAGGTATATTGTTGACCGATATGCAACCTTTTCACGTTTTCGCTATCACAGGAACTTTAAAATATAAAATTAATTGTTAATCAAAAAAAAATAGAACTTATGGGAGTATATCAAGAATGCAAAGTTTCTTCTACTGCTGGTAAAAACACAGGAGCAAAAGAGCAATGTTTCGAGGGATTATTTATTAGACCTGCCTTAGCGGTTTTAGGGTTTAGTTTCGCTTCTGCTGATGAAGCAAAAGACATTGCTAACTGGAATACTGCAATCGCAGAAAAGAAAATTATTCCATTGTACGATGTAGAAGAATTCGCATCAGCAAACACGGAAGATACATTCTTCGAGGGAAGAACAAAAAAATACAGAACTGCAATTGGTAAAAAATCAAGCACTTTTTCAAGTTTCCTTGGCCTTTGCTCACATTCTGCATTAAAATCTTACCACGGTAAAGAAATGCAACTTTTTGAATTCACAGAAGATGGCGCAATCAAAGCGGTTATCAATGCTGATGGTTCAATCAAAGGGCAAAAAGTAAATTTAATGGTAGGTAAAAGAGTTGATGCAACTGCTGACAGACCGCCAAGTACATTAGTAACTATTGACTACAACGATGCTGATGAGTTTGAAGATAACGGAGCAATCTTAAGACCAACTTGGGAAAGTTCTGAAATCTACGGTATCTTTGATGTAGAAATTGCACAGGTTTCGGCTTCTGCAACTGTTATTGAAGTAACTGTTCAAGAGGGATGCGCTGGAGCTGGAGAGAAATTGACTTCTTTAGTTGATGGAGATTTAGTAGTGAAAAACGGTGCTGGAGAAATCGTTTCGGTTTCTTTTGTAACTGCTGACGCTAATGGTGTTTACCAATTATCAGGAACTGGATTTACAACTGGCCATACGGTAAGTTTAAATGGTGTAGTTTCTAATCTTGGAATGTCTTACGAAGCTCCACAACCATTAACTATCACTGTTTAATGGCATCTTATAAAGGGATAACTTTTGCAAAGGACTATAATAAGTCCTTTGCAGATTTTAAAATCGAGTTTGGTTCAACTCACGTTTTTAAAAATATCCCAAGCGACAAAAGAGAAAACGAACTAAAAAAAGCCTATAAAATAGCAACTGACAATGGCAAACTTTCAAACTCAACTAAAAAAGAAATCAAACATATCAGCGAGTAAATTGCAAAAGGATTTATTTGATTTTATAAAAAGTATTGAGAATGAAATAGTAGCAATGAACGTTCAACAAATAAACGTTGAAAGCAAAGACATAAATGATAAGCCAATAGGATTTTACTCCTTTGCCACGGAATTAATTACCGGTGGTGCAAAAAAAAAAGGCGACCCATTTACAGGTAAAGACACAGGAGATTGGTTAGGTGGTTTTTATATGCAACAAGTTGGAACGAATTTAAGATTTGGCTCAACTGATGGAAAAACACAAGATATTCTTAAAAGTGATAACTGGCTTTCAGATGATTTATTTGGGCTTTCAGATAAAGATTTAAAGGCACTAATCCAAGATAGGTTAGTGCCTTTTATTATTTCAAATACAAGAAAAATTTTAGAAATATGATTTACGATTCACTTGATACAATTCCGTACAAATTATTTATAAAAATTGCTACAACAAATGACTTTTCTTTGTTAAGCGATACTGAAAAAGATTTGAACGTATTGGAGCAGGTTTGGAGCAAATTGTATGACGACCATTTAAAGTACGATAAGAGCAAGGATAACAAAAAAGTGTTTAGATTAAGCAAAGAAATAGAAGCATTGCAAACACAACAGAAAGTGGTATTAATTGCTATTTCCTGTCTAAGTTTTGAATACAACGAAGAATTGGTTGAAATTTTACGCCAATATGGATACACTTTAAGAGACGAAAACACAGAGCAGTATTATGAGGACCTAAAAAGGATTTCAAGAGAAGCAAATAGCATAAAATTTAAGATAAGCGTATTATCAAAGCAATTACCAAAGCAAGAAGATACAAAGGCCGAAGAAAGTGAATTTACAGTTGATGATGTGATGGCAAGTTATACAATGATTGTAGGTTATGATATTGATTATAACACGGTAACTTACACAAAATTTCACGCAATACAAAAGCAGGTTCATTTGAAGATAAAATCAGTAGAACAACAAAACATAAAACCACAATAGAATGGCAAAAGATGGATTAATCACTCGAAAAGATATTATTGAAGATGAAGCCTTAAACTTCGGAGAGGTATATGCTTCAAATTTAAAAACCGCAATTGATGCAAATAATAAATTGGTTAGTTCTGTAAAAGAATTAAACTCACAGGTTTCGCAATTTAAAGGAGCGCAAAATAGCGCAGATTTCCTAAGTGCTAAACAGGCACAGGTATTGGCAACTCAAAAAGTAATTGATGCAACAAAAGCACAAGAACAGGCTGAAATATCTTTGCAGAAAATTGAACAAGAAAGGTTAAAAACTTTAAAACAACAGGCAGACCTTGACGCTAAATTAGCGAATGGAAAGAAAACAAACACTCAATTAACCATTGAAGAAAGGGTACAAAACGAGGTCAATAACAGAATACTAAAAGAAGAAGCAAAAGAACGTTTAGGTTTAGTTGGTGCATATACTAAATTAAACAAACAACGTACAGACGCAAAAAAGGCATTATTAGATTTACTTAGTGCAGAAGAAAAGAATAACGACGCAATTAAGAAAGCTCAAAAGGAGTTTGACGAATTAGATAAAAAAGTTCGATTGGCCGACCAAGCCGTTGGCGATTTTAGCAAGAATGTAGGTAATTATCCTAAATTGACTTCACTTACAAATGGAATTAAAAACCTTGTAGGTGCATTTGGATTAGTTGGTGGTATTCAATTGTTCGCAGGTATTCTTCAAGATGCCTATAAAAATATGAAATTGTTTGAGCAAGGTATTGCGGATTTGAGTGCAATTACTGGAGCGACAGGCAAGGATTTGGAATACTTAAAAAATCAAGCGATTGATTTAGGGCAAGAAACAAAAGGTGGAGCGGTTGCAGTAGTAGAAGCTTACAAATTAATAGCAAGTGCCAAGCCGGAATTATTAAGCAATGTACAAGCCTTAAATCAAGTTACAGAAGCCGTATTGACTTTATCAAAAGCATCGGGAATGGAAATGGCTGATAGTGCTATTGCCTTAACAGACGCAATGAATCAATTTGGTGCCAGTGCAGATGAAGCGCAAGTTTATATTGATGCGTTGGCAAATGGAGCTAAATACGGTTCAGCAGAGATTCCACAATTAACAGAAGCGGTATTAAAATTTGGTGCGGTTGCAAGAAGTTCGAATGTAAACATCAAAGAAAGTGTTGCCTTAGTTGAGTTGTTGGCAGAAAATGGATTGAAAGGAGCAGAAGCAGGTACGGCACTTAGAAACGTATTATTAAAAATATCAGCTCCTGACGCATTACCAAAACGTGCTAAGGAAGAATTAGAGGGATTGGGTATATCTTTAAATAAATTAAAAGATAGTTCATTACCGGTACAGGAAAGGCTTGAAATGCTTAAACCGTTATTGAAAGATAATGCTTCAATCGTTAAGTTATTTGGTGTTGAAAATGCGACTGCGGCCATCAATATTATTTCACATACTGATAGGTTAAAAGACTTGACCTCTAAAATGGGAGAGTACGGTACTGCTAATGAACAGGCTCGTATTAGAATGAATACTGTTCAGAACAAAACTGAAATGATGAAATCAACTTATGATAGTTTGATTTTGTCAATTGCTACTGGAAAAGGAGTTGTTTCAGGATTTTTCGGTACGATGATAGATGGTATTACTGGAGTGTTAAAAGATTTAATTCGATTGAATTCTTCTTGGGATGAATTAAATACAAAAGCAAAATCATCAGGGCAAAAATCGGGTACTAAAATATTTGCAGACCAATTTCAAAACCTAAAAGGCACAGGTAGTGATAAAGATATTGCAAGAAGTATCAAAGAAGCAAACCTTAGAGATTTAAAGGAAATTGAAAAACAAATGAAAGATACTGATGCTAAAATTTTAAAAGCAAAAAAAGAATCTTGGAGTTTGGGAGAGAGTTTTGATGAAGTAAAATACAAAAGAGAAAAAGAAAGATTAATTAAAGAACAGGCAGAAAAAAGGCAAATTATTAGAGAAGCCAATAAAAAAATAAACCCAACAGAAGCCAAGGCAACTGCTCCGGCAGTAACTGCTGATTTAGGTGGCGGTGGAGCTTTATCTGATAAAGAAAAAAGAGCACAAGAAAAAGCATTGAAAGATAAATTAGATGCTCAAAGACGACTTTCAGATAGTTTGTTTGAATTAAAAAAACAGGAATTGGAGCGTACAATTAAGGTAAATGAAGAAATTGCCAACGATACTACAATGACTGATGAAGTGCGAATTCAATCTTTAAAAAACGTACAAAATACAGGTATTGAATTAGCTAATTTAACCAAACAACACTCTTTGGACCAAGATAAATTTGTGCTTGAAAAAGATAAATTAAATGCTAATGACAAGGTAAAAATTAATGAAGAAGCGAGTAACAAAATAATTGACATCAATGCAAAAGCATCTAAGGAGATTAAAAAATTGCAAATGTTTGACGAAGCTGATTACCAAAAGGTTTTAGACAACAAATTGTCAATTATAAATACTAATATGAATGCTGAACTTGAAGCGGAAAACAAACGTTTTTCAGCCTTAGGAGATTTGTCTAAATTAAGTGAAAGAAAAAGAGAAAAAGCAACAGAAGAACACGAGAAAAATGTATTTGAAATCAAGAAAAAATATGCAATTCAAGCTTTAAAATTACAGATTGCAAATCTTGAAACTGAATTACAGGCAAATGATAAACTACCTGCTGAATTACAATTATCGGCTGAAAAACGCCAAAAGATTGAAGAAACTCTTAGTAAGGCAAAACTTGATTTAACAGAGCAAGAAAATAGTAAGAGCAAACAAACAGTTGAGCAAAAGAAAATTGAAGCTACTCAAATACTTGAAATTAGTAGCCAATTAACTGGAGCGTTAACTGATTTAGGTAATTCGTTGTTTGATGCTAAAATTCAACAAATTGACGATGAAATTAGCAAAAATAACGAGTATTACGATAAACAAATTGAACTGGCTGGAGATGATGAAAAGCAAAAAGATTTATTACAAAAAGAACGCGACAAAAAGAACGATGAATTAGAAAAGAAAAAGAAAAAAGAACAGTACAAACAAGCGGTATTCAATAAGGCAAGTGCATTGGCACAAGCGAGTATTTCAACCGCACTTGCAGTTCTTAACGCCTTAAACTCTCAACCATTTATGCCAATGGGTCCAATTATGGCAACCTTAGCAGGTGTAATGGGTGCGATACAAATTGGAGCTATTTTAGCAACGCCAATACCTAAATATAAAACAGGTAGAAAAGGCGGTCCAGCAGAGTTGGCAATTGTGGGTGATGGTGGCGTTCCGGAGGTAATCGAGCGCAAAAACGGACAGATTGAACTTACTCCTAACAAAGATACTTTGGTACAACTTTTAGAGGGAGATAAGGTACATAGTTCTGTTGATGCCTATAACAAAATGCAAAAAAGATTACTTTTGTCAAGCATTGATACAGAAGCAAGAAATATGAATTTGTTTCAAATGCAAAAAGCAGAAAGCAAATACGGAAAGGAATTGGTTGAAGAAATGAAACTTACTCGTAGAGCGATTGAAAGAAGCAAAACCAAAGTGAACAATAATATTAAAATTGACATTCCACATTCTATTTGGAAAGGTAAAAATGTAAACTGGAACAATTAATATGGCAAATTCAAACACACAATTTTTTGATAGAGTACGATATACTTTAAAAAGTTCCAAAGTTGACGATTTGGTAATACTTGAGCCGGAGGGTTGGGAAACAGACGAAAAAGAATATGCAAGACACGAACAGTATCACGGTATATTTGTTCGTTTCTCTAATTCTTTGAAGTTTTTAGGCGAAGCAATGGAGTACATTGAATTAATTTTGGATTTGTACGGCATTAACGAACAGGTTGAATTAGTTAGAGAAGAAAGACACCCTTTGACTGATGTATGGACCTTAACATATTCCGGCTATTTAGATTTAAGCACTTGGGAGAAAGAAGATAACAAGGTAAGCGTAAAATTTAATTCGGGCGGTATTGAGCAACTTCTTAAATCAAGAGAGGGAGAAGTTGTAGAGCTTGATAGATTAACGACAATTGATGGAAAAGTAATTCCTGAAATGCCAGTTGCAAATGTAGAAATTGATGGTAGAAATATTTTTCTTAAAACAGGATTTAATGTAAAAGAAACTGACAACTCTATAAACCTTTACAATCAAACAAACGGACAGACGAGAGGTTGTACAATTTCAGTTCCTTTAAAACTATTAAGCAAATCACACGAAAACGCTCACAGTATTATTTTAGACGCAAGGTATGGCGATGATAGTTGGGATAGAACTGCAAATGGACAGACTTCGAATTTGTTTTTTGCAGTAAGCGACAGAAGAAGAACATTTCGTTTAAAATTTAGTTTAATTTTTGATGTAGATGTATTGGAGTATGACGATATTAATTTCTTTAGATTTTGGGTGCGTCTTGCTAAGTTTCAAAACAATACTGATTTTAATATTAAAGAAAACGAAATTCTTTTTACAACAGATAATCGTTCTGTGATAAATGGTCGTTCTTTTAAATTGGATTATGACAAAACAATTACTTTAGAAATTGGAGAAAGTTTAGGTTTATTATTCGACCAAAATATGGATGGTAGAAATGGTAGAAGTGCGCATTTAAGTATTACCTGCAAAAACATAAAATGTGATTTACAAATTGAAGAAGATTCGTTTACTGAAAAATCTACAACAAAAGCCTTTTTATTGCACGAAGTATTAGATAGATTAGTTACAATTGGAACTAATTCTCAAAATGCTTTTTATAGCGACTTTTTAGGCAGAACTGATATTGGATATGCACAAGATGGAAAAGGTAGTTTAATAGGCATTACTCACGGTTTTTGGATTAGAGGATTTGATAAATATCCTTTACCAAGTGAAAGTCCAAAAGTTGTAAATCTATTCAAGCCTTTGGCAACTTCATTTAAAGAAAGTTTGATTTCATTAACGGCAGTTCTAAACGTTGGTATTGGTATTGAAAAGGTAGGTTTTAAAGAAATTGTAAGGCTGGAAGAACTGGATTATTTTTATAGTCGTAATGTTACAATAAGGCTACCAAATCAAGTAAAGAATGTGAAGCGTAGAATTGCAACAAATTACTATTATTCTTCATTAGAATTTGGGTATGAAAAAGGTGGAATTTACGAAGAAGCAATGGGCCTTGACGAATACAATGCTAAATCTACATTTACAACTGTAATTAATAGATTAAAAAGCACTTATTCACAGGTTAGTAAATGGAGAGCTGATGGGTATGGTTTTGAGTTTGCAAGAAGAAAACCAAGAACAATAAACGATACAGAAGATACGCCTTACGATAACGATACGTTTTTAATGGATTTGAAGAAAAGTCCGGTTGGAACTTATTTACAAAGAAAATGGCAAGATGATTTTGAGCAAATACCAACTGGAGTATTTAGTCCTGAAACGGCAACAAATTTACGATTTAGTCCGTTTAATTGTTTATTAAGACATTCTTGGTGGTTTGGAGCTTGTTTGACTGCTTATGTTACAGATTATGTTCGTTATGCCAGTTCAACGGCAAATAGTGCTTTAAAAACAAAATTAATAGGTAGTAATGAATATTCTGAAAGTAGTAATATCATCAATAGTGAATTGAAGAAAAATAGATTTATTCCAGTTGAAATAGAATTTGAGCATATTTGCGATTTTGACATTATGCAACAAATCAACGGAACAAGTGTTATCTTTGGAAAGAAAATATTGAATGTTTATGGATTGGTTGAGTTTATAAACGAAAAGAACGAACTTGAGAGAGGTTATCTTTTAACCTTAAAGCCAAACGGTAACGGACAATGGAAAGTATTAAAATCAAATAGATAAAATTATGGCATTTTCAAGCGTATTTATTGAATTTACGGCAGTACCGCAACTTGATACGGTATTAAATATTTTTGAATCGAATTTAGGTTTAAATCTAAATGAAACTTTTAAAGATACGAGGTATTATAGTGGAGAAGTAACTTTACCGCCATACGATGAAATACATCTTAGGTATATTGGTTTTGTTTCAACAAATTATAAAAACGCTTTCAATGCTGATTATAATTCTTCCGGATTATTTACCGTTGAAAGTACCTTTGGAGAAATTAACACAGGTATTGGAACTGTAAGAATTACGGCAAATTATCCTGATGCTGTTTTTGAAATGAGCGATATGAATGTAGATGCTATTGTAACAATAGATAATCAAGTAAGTACGCCAAGTTTTAGTATTGATGAAATTACTTTTTCTACTGCATCTTCAAACGCTTGTGGCAATGTAAAAGTAAATGTTCTTACAAATCAATTGTCAAGCAAAATTATATCTCCATTCCAGTTAAATGGTAACACTCAAAATCCATTTAGTTTTGATTGGGTAAGAGGTCAAGTTATTAGTTTGATTGTAGAAAACGAAACTGGAGTTCAAGCACAACAAACAATCACTTTACCAAACGCCTTAAATTATAATAATTTCAACGTTATTATTAATAATAGTCCGTATGGTGCAACTGTAATCGTAAACAATACTAATTCAAACGGATTAGAATTACAGTATTCACTTGATGGACTTGTTTGGCAGGTAGAAAACGTTTTTAGCGAGTTACCAGTTGGCGTATTCACGCTTTATGTAAAAGACCAATTAGGTTGTCAATTCAATAAAGAATACACGGTAAATGAATTCGGTATTCAAAACCCTTTCTTTTACATTTCTAAAAGCAATTCAATACGATACGCCAATCGAGTAACTTGGGATAATGTAATCCAAAAAACAGACGAAAACACGCTATCTTGTGAATCTGATGTAAAAGTACCTTATAAAGAAGTTCAGCAGTTTTGCAAGGCTGATTATGTAATCACGCAATTCAAATCTAACTTTACTACAAACACGGCAACTGTAATTAAAACAGATGGAACAGAAGTAAATGTGCCAATTGATAAAAAAACTTCTAACATTGGAATTAAAGATAAACGAACTGCAATTAAGTATAATTTAAGCAACGGAAAAACAGGTGTTTATTTTACTACTGGAGCAACATACGATTATCTTAGCGGTTTACCTATTGGAACATACGCATTGAACGGAGATTTACCCGAATATGCAATTATTGGAAATTACATTACATTTGAAGGCAATTGGTTTCAAATTGAAGATATAGTTTTTGATGAAACAAAAAACGCTAATATTCTTGTTTTAAGCAATATTTATACAGGTTTAGATACTCAAATTATAGTAGGCAGTATTTATAATAGATTTGAATACGAAGTCTATGAATTTGGTATTGATATGAATGTGTACGAAGATGAATTTATTGAAGTAAAATTAGAGTGCACAGATAGCAATTTTGATACAATTACCTATTTAAGTGAACAGATTTTAGTTAAGGAAACACACGAAAATACAATCGAAATTAGATACAAAAATGCAACCAATACAGATGTTTATTATAGCACAGATATTGAGCATATAATTAGAATTCCATATACACACGTTAAAGGTAAATACGATGAAGATAGTGATACCTATAAAACGGATAGTAAAACGGTTTTACTTGATGCGAGTTTATACGAGGTTGACGATTTTGTTTTTGAGCCAGTAACCAAAGAAATTTGGAGAAAGTTGGTAATTGCCTTATCGCACGAAACTGTTTCTTTAAACGGAATTGGATATGTGAAAAACGGAAATTTTAACACAGAGGGGCCGTTAAATGATTCTAACCTTTACGTTTTAACCGCAACAATGATTAAAACTGGAAATATCTATAACAGTCAAACAAATGGTAATTTAGACTTTACAGGAGAAGAAGTTGAAGTGCCAGCCTTGTTAAATACAGATAGTGGATTTGTTAGAGTATAAAAAAAAACCGCTTTAATTAGCGGTTTTTTTATGTTTAATTTTTTCTAAGTTCAAAAATACTTTCTTTGGTATCTTCGTCAATAATAGATATTTTTTTGTGTTCGTGGTAATGATGATGCACGGATTTATCTATAAAAGTATATGATGTTTCTTTTTCGGTTGGAAATAATAAATCGCCAATAAATCTACCTACAAGCCAACCACCATAGGAAAATACAAAAAACAGAAAAAGAATAATTAAAATCATAGATACAAATTTAGCGAATTGCATCTTTTAAGAATTATCATTTGCTAATTTATAGTGATTTTAAATAAAATTAAATTGATACATTTGTAAAAATAAAAAACGAAATATTATGAGCTTTCAATCATTTGTTACAGAAAAACTACAAAGCATTATAAATAGGCTGAACGCAATTGATAGTAATTCAAGAAAAATTGATGATTTACCAGTACAAAATAATCTTGATTTGAGTTCAAAAATTCACGTTTCAAGAGGTGGAATTTCTGAAAGTTTGGACTTACAAACACTGATAAATAGTATCAGTTCAAGCAATTTTAACCAAATTGTAACAATTGGAACAATTACTTTGACTGACAATACAGTTACAGTTCCAGCAGGTGCGCAATGGAAAATAAATGGATTTTATTACGGTACAGATGCAGACACTAATATTGTCGTACCTTATGCTTCTACTGGCTTTAATCGTATTGATATTTTAGTTGCAAATGCTTTGAATGAAATTGTATTAATTCAAGGAGTTGAATCGGATGATATTGCTATTAGGCCAAATATTCCGGTTGATACAATTCTTGTAACGCAATTAACCGTAAATGATGGAGGTATAGTTGTTGACCCGCCAGTAATTCAAGGATTTTTTGCTTACGATTATATTTCAACAGGTTCGCAAGATTTTTCTTTGCCTGTTGGCGTAAAAGTTCTTTCAGTAATAATTGATAGAGCACCACAATACAGAGATGAATGGTCGCAACTTGAACAAACATTAACAATCATTCCAGCCTTAGAGGTTGGTTCTAAAATTACAGTAACCGGATTAATTTAAACACTATGAAAACAAAATTTTTATTATTGCTTTTACTTTTAAGTTTTGGTATTTATGGGCAAAACCCAACAAAATTTGAAAAGATTAAAATTACTGCAAACACGCAAGACAATGGAGTAGCTCGTATTCTTGTTCAAGATGCAACTACTGGAGAGGTAAAATGGATTCTAAAAAGTATTTTAGATGGTAAATTTAACCAACCAACTGGAAACGCTACTCAATATCTTGATGGAGCAGGAACTCCAACAACTTTTCCAACATTAAACCAATCGGATAGAGTTGTAGCTGAAATTAGAAACCAAACTGGAGAAACTGTAACAAAGGGAACGGTTGTTTATTTAAACGGTGCAAGTGGTGGAAAGGCTTTAATACAAAAAGCACAGGCAAACGCTGAATCTACTTCAAGTGGTACTTTTGGAGTTATTCAATCAGATATTAATAACAATTCGAATGGCTTTGCGGTTATTATTGGAACAGTTACAGGTTTGAATACATCTTCATATACTGCCGGAAATGTTCTATGGCTCAGTCCAACCGTTGCTGGTACATTTACAACAACTAAACCATCAGCACCAAATCACGCAGTTTACGTTGGTATTGTTACGGCATCAAGCACGACGCAAGGAACAATTGAAGTTAAGATTCAAAACGGATATGAATTAGACGAATTGCACGATGTTTCTATTGTATCTAAAACCAATAACGATGCTTTGATTTACGATTCTGCTACTGGATTATGGAAAAATAAACAATTTGTAAATGATGCGATAGTAGATGGTACAACAACGGTTGCACCATCACAAAATGCCGTATTTGATGCGTTAGCTACAAAAGAACCTACAATTGCATCGGGTACGACTTCACAATATTATAGAGGAGATAAAACTTGGCAAACGCTTGATAAAACGGCAGTAGGTTTAGATAACGTTGATAATACTTCCGATTTAAACAAACCTATCTCGACTGCTACTCAAACGGCTTTAAATGCAAAACAAAACACTTCTGAAAAAAATCAAGTAAATGGTTATGCAGGTTTAGGAAGTGATGGAAAACTTATTTCAGCACAATTACCATCTATTACAATTACAGATACATTTGTTGTAGGTTCACAGTCAGCAATGTTAGCCTTAACGGCAGAAACAGGCGATGTGGCAGT
>JAGNSF010000213.1 GCA_017988155.1 Flavobacterium sp.
TAGTCATTATAGGTTCTGGTCCTGGCGGATATGTATCAGCTATTCGTTGCGCACAATTAGGTTTTAAAACAGCCATCATTGAAAAATATTCTACTTTGGGAGGTACTTGCTTGAATGTAGGTTGTATTCCTTCAAAAGCATTATTATCTTCTTCACATCATTATGCTGAAATTGCTCATTTCGCTGAACACGGAATAGAACTTTCTGGGGATGTTAAAGTGAATTTAGAGAAAATGATTGCGCGTAAACAAGCGGTGGTAGATCAAACTTCAGGAGGAATCAACTACTTAATGGACAAAAATAAAGTAACTGTTTTTAATGGTTTAGGTTCGTTTGTAGATGCTACACATGTAGCAATTGCAAAAGCGGATGGATCTTCAGAAACTATTGAAGGAAAAAATATTATTATTGCTACAGGTTCAAAACCATCTTCTTTGCCGTTTATCAAAATTGACAAAGAAAGAATTATCACGTCTACTGAAGCCTTGGCTTTGAAAGAAGTGCCAAAACACTTAGTTATCATTGGTGGAGGTGTAATCGGAATTGAATTAGGACAAGTATATCTTCGTTTAGGAGCGCAAGTTTCTGTAGTAGAATTCATGGACCGAATCATTCCAGGAATGGACAGTTCGTTATCTAAAGAATTGACAAAAGTCTTGAAGAAACAAGGAATGAAATTCTATACGTCTCACAAAGTGCAATCAGTAGAAAGAGCTGCAGATGTTGTGACTGTAAAAGCAGAAAATGCAAAAGGAGAGATCGTTACTTTAGAAGGAGATTATTCATTAGTATCTGTTGGACGTCGTCCTTACACAGACGGCTTGAATGCAGATAAGGCAGGTGTGAAAATTTCAGATAGAGGACAAGTAGAAGTAAATGATCATTTGCAAACTTCGGCGTCTAATATCTATGCTATTGGAGATGTAGTTCGTGGAGCAATGCTAGCTCACAAAGCGGAAGAAGAAGGAACAATGGTAGCTGAAATTATTGCAGGTCAAAAACCACATATCGATTATAATTTGATTCCAGGAGTAGTTTACACTTGGCCAGAAGTGGCAGCTGTTGGACAAACAGAAGAGCAATTGAAAGCCTCTGGAGTAGAATTCAAATCAGGAAGTTTTCCATTCAAAGCTTTAGGTCGCGCAAGAGCTAGTGGAGATTTAGACGGATTTGTAAAAATCTTAGCGGATGCAAAAACAGATGAGGTTTTAGGAGTACACATGATTGGAGCTAGAACAGCTGATTTAATTGCAGAAGCGGTTACTGCTATGGAATTTAGAGCTTCTGCTGAAGATATTTCAAGAATGTCACATGCACATCCAACATTTGCTGAGGCTATCAAAGAAGCCGCTTTAGCTGCAACTGATAATAGAGCATTACACGTTTAAGACTGTATTATTTAAATAAAAAAAGCCCGTTCAAGTGAACGGGCTTTTTTATGGAAGAATATTTAATCTTTGAATAATCCTTTATAGGAATCCCAATGTGCGTATATTAAAAATAAATTGGCACCCAATACAAATATTGCAACAGGTACTTCTGAGACTTGAGTAACGGTGTGAATTAAAAAAATATTTATTGAAATTGGCAATAAGGCTAATAAAGTTACCTTCATAAATTTACCGCTCAACAAACTTAGACCAACAATTAATTCAACAGCTTTTGCTAACGGTAATAGGTATTTTGAAGCCATAATGCCGTTCATGAAAGTCAATAAATTTCCTGTAGGAGCTTCTGCCTCAAACAATTCAAAGAAATAGGCTACAGAAGCAAATACCATAAATGCTCCTAGTAAAATTCGGATAATCAATGTTGCAATTTTCATTATTTTTTGGTTTTAAGGTTAATGTTTCAAAAATACTTATTTTATAAATACAAAATCTTACTCCAAAAAATTATTTAAGTAGCGCTATTGCCAAGCTTTATTTTTCCGTTTCTACCAATGAATTTTGTTGTATTTTTGGCATTCTAAAAGGAAACACATTGCGAACAGAAATTCATAAATCGATTACCAACCCACTAGCTTTTAAAAAGCAATTATTGGATTGGTCGCAGCAGTTTAGGGAGGTTGTTTTTATGGATAGTAATGATTATCCACAAGAGTTTTCAAGCTATGATGCTATTCTAGCAGTAGATGCTTTTACATTGATTCAGACCGATTATCACAATGCGTTTGAGGATTTACAGCAATACCAGCAAACGACTAAAGATTGGCTGTTTGGGTATTTATCGTATGATTTAAAGAATGATAGCGAAGATTTACAATCCGATAATTTTGATGGATTGGCATTTCCCGATTTGTTTTTCTTCCAACCTAAGAAATTATTTTTTTTGAAAGGAAATCAACTCACTATTCAGTATTTGAATTTGTGTGATGATGAGGTGGAAACAGACTATAATGAAATCAATGAATTAGCCCATATTGAATTCGAAAAGAGTCAAAGTACTGAGGTTAAGGCTCGTTTTTCCAAAAACGAATACATTCAAAAGGCAACTACATTCTTAGAACACATTCATCGAGGAGATATCTATGAAGCTAATTTTTGCATGGAATTTTATGCTGAGAATGTTACAATTAATCCATTGGAGAAGTTCAATAAATTGAACGCAATTTCTCAAACTCCTTTTGCCGTCTACTTTAAAAATAACCACCATTTTTTGCTTTCTGCAACACCTGAACGGTATTTAAGAAAGGAAGGAGAAACATTAATTTCGCAACCCATTAAAGGAACTGCAAAACGATTTTCAGATCCTAAGGAAGATGAACTAGCAAAAATAAATTTGGCTTCTGATCCAAAAGAACGATCCGAAAATATAATGATTACCGATTTAGTTCGGAACGATTTATCGCGTACAGCACAAAAAGGAACAGTAGAAGTTAAGGAGTTATGTGGGATTTATTCATTTCAACAAGTACATCAAATAATTTCCACAATTACCTCAAAATTAGATGCTAAATATTCTTTAATTGATGTATTGAAGTTAACTTTTCCTATGGGAAGTATGACGGGCGCTCCTAAAATTTCGGCGATGAAAATCATTGAAGAATTGGAGGAAACCAAAAGAGGTTTGTACAGTGGTGCCATTGGTTATTTTAGTCCCAATGGCGATTTTGATTTCAATGTAGTTATTCGAAGTATCTTGTACAATCAAGAAAAAAAATACCTTTCATTTTCGGTTGGAAGTGCTATAACAGCTCTATCTGATCCTGAAAAAGAATATGAGGAATGTTTGTTAAAGGCAAAAGCAATGCACGAAGTGTTGCGTTAAATTATATGAATTAATTACATTTGAATAT
>JAGNSF010000214.1 GCA_017988155.1 Flavobacterium sp.
GATTTTCCAGAACCATTCAATCCTAGAATACCAATTTTAGCTCCATAAAAGAAACTTAAATAAATATCTTTTAATACTTGTTTGTTACTGCTTGAATACGTCTTACTCAATTTGGACATTGAGAATATTACTTTCTTATCGTCTGACATTATATAGAATTTAAATTATTATACTCTTCCTTTCAAAGCACTAAAAACCCAAGCATTGGCTAGAAAACCAACGCCAACAGCAGCGAAACCCCATCCTGCAACATCGTCATATCTAAAAGCCCCTAGGCCTATTAGTAACAATCCCATTACAACCATAATTAAAGTTGCATATCCTAATATTGTATTTTTATTCATTCCCATACTATGTGGTGTTTTTATAATTTTGAGGTGCAAATATCTAAATTTTGAACTAATTAAATATTTTAAACAACATTTCTTTTAACAAATCAGATTGTGACAGAGAAGCTCCTACTCCTTTGCTCTTAACATCTACATCTCGCAATGAAGTAATAATCTGACTTACTTTTTTCATTGGGTAATTTTTTAATGCCAAATCATAATCTTTTAAAAAGAAAGGATTAATTCCCAAAGCTGCCGCTACATTTTTAGGATTTCTATCTTTCATGCCGTGGTATTTTAAAATTTTTACGAAAAAACCAAAAACGGTACTTGTAGTAACCACTAAAGGATTTGCCTTTGGATTATTAGAAAAATAGTGTGCAATGTGAAATGCCTTAGCTTGATTGCGTGACCCTAAAGCGTTCAATAACTCAAAATTATTAAAGTCCTTACTAAAACCAATATTCTCTTCAATATGCTTCGGATCGATAGTGCTTCCAACTGGAAGAATAATCTGTAATTTTTCTAATTCATTATTGATTTTACTCAAATCAGTCCCCAAAAATTCCACCAACATTGCGCTAGCTTTTGGTTCAATAGTATATTTTTTACCGGCCAAAACGCGCTTTATCCAATCACCAACTTGATTATCATATAGTTTTTTACTCTCGTAAACAATTCCTTTTTGAGCCAATAACTTGGTCACTTTTTTTCGTTTATCTAAGGTTTTGTATTTGTAACAAAAAACTAAAACCGTAGATTCCATAGGGTTTTCAGCATAACTTTCAATTTTATCAATGGTGCGGGATAAATCTTGCGCTTCTTTAACAATCACTACTTGGCGTTCTGCCATCATCGGATAACGCTTAGCTGTCGAAACAATATCTTCAATTGCAACATCACGACCATAAAGAACTGTTTGATTGAAACCTTTCTCTTCTTCAGTCAATACATTTTGTTCAATAAAATCAGATAATTTGTCTATATAATAAGGCTCCTCTCCCATCAAAAAATAGATCGGTTTGATGTTTCCCGCCTTAATATCATTTACAATTTTTACTACTTCGTCCACAAAAAGTTGTTTTGGTTAGGTCTTTATTCGGAAAATTGAAATTTAAAATAGTAATTTTGACACATGCAACAATTGAATTTTTCATCCTATTCTTTCCGTTTCAAAAATAGCGAAAATAAAGTGTCTATTTTTGATACCATCAGGAAAAAATTTATAATTCTTACTCCTGAAGAATGGGTACGTCAACATGTTGTTCAATTTTTAATGATCGAAAAAAACTATCCCAAGTCATTGATTAATGTTGAAAAAGTATTAAAAGTCAATGATTTACGAAAAAGATACGATGTGGTTGTCTACAATTCAGATGGTTCCATTTTTATCTTAATCGAATGCAAAGCACCTGAAATAACTATTTCTCAAAGTACTTTTGATCAAATTGCTCAATACAATATGACTTTAAAATCCAATTATCTTATGGTAACTAATGGTTTGAATCATTACTTTTGCCAAATGGATTTTGAAAATGAGAAATACCAATTTTTAGCTGAATTACCCAACTATCAAACCAATATAATTTAAATGAAAGTAGCTGTTGTCATACTCAATTGGAATGGAAAACAATTATTAGAACAGTTTTTACCTTCAGTAGTTCAATTTTCTCCAGAAGCGACTGTTTATGTTGCAGACAATGCTTCGACAGATGATTCAGTTGATTTTGTCAAAGCTAAATTTCCAGAGGTTTCTATAGTTGTTAATGCTACTAATACCGGTTATGCTGGTGGTTATAATGAGGCATTACAACATATTAATGCTGACATCTATGCTCTTGTTAACTCAGATATAGAAGTAAGCGAAAATTGGTTACAACCCATTATTAAAACGTTTCAAAACGAACCTAAAACAGCCATTGTCCAGCCTAAAATCTTAGATTTTAAGAACAAAGACTATTTTGAATATGCTGGAGCAGCTGGAGGTTATATTGACCAATACGGATATCCTTTCTGTAGAGGTCGTATCTTTGACACTTTAGAAAAGGACAATGGACAATACGATTCCAATAAGGAGATATTTTGGGCATCGGGAGCATGCTTTTTTATTAGGAGTTCCGTTTACAAAGAATTGAATGGATTTGATTCTTCCTTTTTTGCACACCAAGAAGAAATTGATTTATGTTGGCGTGCCATAAATAAAGGATATAGCATTAAATATCTATTTGAATCAAAAGTATATCATGTGGGTGGAGCTACTTTACAACAAGGCAATCCTAAGAAAACAGAATTGAATTTCAGAAATTCATTGTTGATGCTTACCAAGAATTTACCCGAAAAAGACTTGTACCTAATACTTTTTATACGAATGGTTTTGGATGGAATTGCGGGTATAAAATTCCTATTAGAAAAACAACCCAAGCATTGTATAGCCATCTTGAAAGCTCACTTAGCTTTTTATAAACTCTTCTCAGAAAATTATGCCAAGCGATCTAATTATCAGCAAAACAACTACTATATCACAAAAAGTATCGTTTTTAGTTACTTCATAAAGAAAATTCGTTTTTTTAACGATTTAATTTCGTTCAAATAAATTATTAAAACTAAATTTGCTACAAATCAAATAATCCAATAAAATCATCATTATGAAAAAAGTTGTAATTGCTTTATCAGTATTGGCGCTTTTAAGTTCATGTGTTTCTAAAAAGAAATACGCTGAACTAGAAGCTAAAAACAAAGAAACTCAAGATTTATTAAATACTTGTACTGTAAAGTTAAACTCTTGTTTAGAAGAAAAAGCGGGACTTGCTGCAACAGCTGTTGCTTTGAAAGATCAAAATCAAAACTTAATGGAGACTTCAAAGGAGATGGCAGTTCTGTCAGCTAAAGGAGCTCAAAATATAGAAAAAGCTTTAGAATCTATCAAAGAGAAAGATTTAAAAATTGGCAGAATGCAAGATGC
>JAGNSF010000215.1 GCA_017988155.1 Flavobacterium sp.
ATCAATTATATTATTGGAGTTAAATAAAATTTTAAAAGCAAATAAAGCTTCTTTAGCAAGCGATATTAGTACAAAAGCGCATCGTGAAAATATTGTATTTCTAATTACTAAATTTTTAGAAAAATAAAAAAATAAATTTCATTAAAATAGACCAAAAAAAAACGTTTTTTTTTGTCAATTTTTTTTAATAAAAAATGTAATTCTTCTTATTTATTTTTTTAATCAAAATTCTACTTGTTTTTGGGTTAACATTGGAAACAAGGATTGCAACAAATATTTTATTAATCAAATTTCTGTTTATACGCTTTTAAACATTGGTTTTTTATAAAAATAAGTAAGACACTTTTCAATTTGTTGGTAAAATTAGTTTTACATTCCATTTATAATTAATCCACTTTAAAATCAAATTTTATTAAATTGTTTTTCACACGCAATTAACAATGCTGACATATCTTTGCATCATAATTTTAAAACAAAATTTTTATTATGAAACAACAAGAAAAATTAAAGGCAGCATTCGATTCATTGTTACAAGATGTAAACACAAGAATTGAGGAAGTAAGAGAAAACATTACTAATCTTACAGCAGATTTCAGAACTCAAGTAGAAGGACAAAAAGAAAACTTGTCTGAATACCAAGAGAAGATTTCTTCAAGATTGAACGAACTTGTAAATGTTGACAGCATCAAAACAAACGTATTAGCTGAAACTGAAAACTTCCTTGACGAAGTTAAAGTTAAAATCGACAGAGTATTTGATTTCATCCACGATTCATTGAATACAGGTGAGAAAAATGTTGAGAAAGCAGCTAAGAATGTAATGAAAAATGCAGAAAAAGCAGTTAAAACTGCAAAAGCATCTGCTGACAAAACAATCAAAAATGCTAAGTCAACAATTGACAAAGCTGAAAAAGCAGTTTCTAAAGAAGTAAGCAAAACAACTAGAACAGCTAAGAAAGCAGTTGCTACTACAAAAGCAAAAGCTACTAAAACTGTTGCAAAAGTTGAAAAAACAGCTACTGCTGCTCCGGCTAAAGCTAAAAGAACAGTTAAAGCTGTTGTAGCTAAAGTTGAAGAAGAAGTAAAAGCTTAATCAGCAAAAAAAATCGAATTCTAGCCGAATAAATAATCCTGCCGTATGGCGGGATTTTTTATTTTATAGAGGATAGATAAATATAATTTCCCATATGAAATTTATTCCATAATATTCTTTTTACTACAAGAAAAACACTATCTTTGCAGTCCGTTTTAAAAAACGGTGAACTGTATTTTATTTTTTAACCATTTAAATTGTCAATTTTGGCAGAAGAACTAGAAAAATTAGATGACACTAACGAATTAGTATCATCAGAAAATGTAGATAACGGTGATGACCTCTCTACAGCTGAATTATTACCTAAAGAAGAAAAGCCTGAAGTAGAAGACTTAATTCCAATTGCAGAAATTGTAAAAAAAATTAAGCCTGTTGCAGATCCTATCGCATTCGACTGGTCGGTAAACAAAAGAGGTGCTAATATTTATACTGCAGAAAAACAGTTGGAATTAGAAAATCTTTATGACAGCACTTTTAAAGCAATTGAAGAAGACAAAATCGTTCAGGCACAAGTTACTTTGGTAACTGAATCTGATGTGGTTTTAAACATCGGTTTCAAATCTGATGGTTTAGTACCTCGATCTGAATTTAGAGATTTACCTGATTTAAAAGCAGGTGACTATGTAGATGTTTATGTAGAATCTAAAGAAAACAAAAAAGGACAATTGGTGCTTAGTCGTAAAAAAGCTAAATTGACCAATGCTTGGGATGCAATTGTAAACGCACACGCAACAGACTTAATCATAACTGGTAAAGTAATTAGCAAAACAAAAGGTGGATTAATTGTTGACTGTTTCGGATTAGAAACTTTCTTACCAGGTTCTCAAATTGATGTGAAACCAATTACAGATTACGATCAGTTTGTTGGTAAAACAATGGAATTCAAAGTTGTTAAAATCAATGAGATAATCAAAAATGCTGTTGTTTCTCATAAAGCATTAATTGAATTCGATATCGAATCTCAAAGACAAGAAATTATCGGAAAATTAGAGAAAGGTCAAGTATTAGAAGGTGTTATCAAAAACATCACTGATTTTGGTGCATTTATCGACTTAGGTGGTGTAGATGGCTTATTGTACATTACAGATATCTCTTGGGGCCGTATAAACCATCCAAATGAAGTTTTAGAAATCAACCAAAAATTAAATGTGGTTGTACTTGATTTCGATGACAATAAGAAAAGAATTTCTTTAGGCTTAAAACAATTAAATGCTCATCCTTGGGATACTTTAGGAATTGAAATTCTTGAAGGTAGCACTGTAAAAGGAAAAATCGTAAACATAGAAGATTATGGTGCTTTCTTAGAAATTACACCAGGTGTTGAAGGATTAATTCACGTATCAGAAGTAAGTTGGGCTAGCCAACCTACAAACAGCAGAGATTTCTTCAAATTGAATGAAGAATTTGAAGCTAAAGTAGTTACTATCGATAGAGAAGAACGCAAAATGTCTTTAAGTCTTAAAGCTTTAACTTCAGATCCTTGGACAGAAGTGCCAAACAAATTCCCTGTAGGAAGCAAACACAATGGCGTAGTTAAAAACATTACTCCTTATGGTGTATTTGTTGAATTAGACGAAGTGATTGGCGGTATGGTTCACATCAGCGATTTAAGCTGGACAAAAAGGTATAACCATCCAAATGATTTCACTAAGGTAGGTGAAAATTTAGCTGTAATTGTATTAGAAATTGACTTAGACAATAGAAAAATTGTATTAGGACACAAACAATTAGAAGAAGATCCTTGGGATACTTTCGAAGGCTTATTCCCAATTGGTTCTATCCACTCGGCTACTGTAATCAAAAGAGAAGACAAAGGTGCTGTAGTTCAAATGGCCTATGGTATTGAGGCATTTGCTCCAACACGTCATATCAAAAAAGAAGATGGTAAATTAGCAGAAGTAGACGAAACTTTAGATTTCAAAATTTTAGAATTCGAAAGAGAAGATAAAAAAATTATCGTTTCTCATACAAGAATTATAGAAGATGCTAAAATTGAAGAGAAAACTGCTGTTGAGAAAGAAGTTAAAAAAGTAGAGAAGAAAACACAAGAAGCTGTAAAACAAACAAATAGCAAAGTTGAAAAATCTACTTTAGGTGATTTAGGTGTATTGGAAAATCTTAAAGCACAAATGGAGAAAACAGAAAACAAAAAGAAATAATCTTTTATTTTCGGTAATAAAAAAAAGCCACGCAA
>JAGNSF010000039.1 GCA_017988155.1 Flavobacterium sp.
TTTATCTCGTGTCACTCCATAACGAATCGAGGTCGTTCCAGAGGAATTATTTCCTACCATTCCACCAATCATACAACGGTTAGATGTTGAAGTATTGGGTCCGAAAAATAAGCCGTAAGGTTTTAAAAATAAATTCAGTTCATCTCGTATAACTCCTGGCTGAACTGTAACGGTTTTATTTTCTTTATCTAAAGCAACTATTTTTGTGAAATATTTGGACACATCCACTATAATTCCGCTACCCACTGTTTGTCCTGCTAAGGAAGTACCGGCTGTTCTTGGCGTTAATGGAATTTGATGTTCATTTGCAAAGCGAACAAGCGTTTGTATATCTGTAACCGACTTTGGTCTTGCAATAGCAATGGGTTTAATTTGGTAAACGGATGCATCCGTAGAATAGATTACCTTATGCAATTCGTCATAAAATAAATCGCCTTCTAAATAGGACGCTAATTGTTGTAAAGGTAAAATATGCGACATGGTATTACTATATGAGTACTGTAAATTCAGTAGTGAATGACAAATATAAAAATTCTAGCGCTTTAAACTGAATAAAATTCAATTTAGAAAGCGCTAGAGGGTGGTAAACAAACCTTTACCAAAAAATCTCTTAATTAGGTATTTTACAACTAAAAATGATAGCGTTTAAATGCTTCCATAGCAGCATAACTAGCCAAACCAAGGTCTTTGAATTTCTCTGCAGTATCTTTATTGCGTTCTTCCACTCGTACCCAAAATTCTCTAGAATCATCTCCTTGAAACATGACACCATCTTTTTGCGATTGGTGATAAAAGATAGCAGTTCGTTTTCGCAATACTTGATTTGGACTCATTGGGACAGCCATTTCAATTTCGTGAATATCCCATTCGTGCCAAGCACCTCTGTACAACCATACCCAACAATCATCCATAAATGATTTGTGCTTGATTTCTTCTAATGCCATAAATAATGAATCGAGACATACTTTATGCGTTCCGTGAGGATCAGCTAAATCACCTGCAGCAAAAATCTGATGAGGCTGAATCTCTTCAATTTTTGCAATCATCAAGTCAATATCCTTTTTCGATAATGGACTTTTTTTAATTGTTCCCGTTTCATAAAATGGAAGATTTAAAAAATGTACCTGATTATCGGGTAACCCCAAAAAACGAGTGGCACCCAACGATTCTTTTTGACGAATTTGCGCTTTTAAGTTTCGAAGTTCAATGCTATCTGGAATAGCGCTGTTTTTTTGATTTATAAATTGGATAATCTTTGAATATATTTCATTTTCGGGATCAAACACCATTCCTATTTCAGCAAACTTCAATGCTTCATCATTGGAAACCGCAATATTTCCAGATGTTTGATATACTATATGAACTTCGTGTCCTTGTTCCACTAATCGGTCAAAAGTGCCTCCCATTGAAATGACATCATCATCAGGGTGCGGACTAAAAATAATCACTCTCTTTTTTTCTGGCGTAGAGCGTTCAGGACGTTTTTGATGTTCTGAATTGGGTTTACCTCCAGGCCAACCTGTAATAGCATGTTGCAATTGATTGAACATTTTAATATTTAAATCATAAGCAGTTCCTTCAATAGCCAATAAACTTTCCATCCCATGTTCGTAATAATCTTTATCTGTAAGATGTAGAATAGATTTGTGTGTTTTACCACATAACCATACTATAGCTTTGCTAACTAATTCAGAATCCCATTCACAATTATCAACAACCCAAGGTGTATTAATTCGAGTAAGTAAAGAGGCCGCTTCTGAATCCAAAACAAAAGTTACATTGGGATGATTTTGCAGATAGGTAGCGGGCTTTTTTGAAGTTATTTTACCTTCAATAGTTTCTTGAATTACTTCCGCTTTATTTTGACCCCAGGCCAATAATACTATTCTTCGAGCCTCTAAAACAGTAGAAATACCCATGGTAACTGCTTTTTTTGGTACATTTTCCATGCCTAAAAAAGAACTAGCAGCATCTGATCGAGTAAGATGATCGAGTGTTACCATTCGAGTAGTAGAATTTTGGTGTGAACCTGGTTCATTAAAACCAATATGCGCTGTTCTACCAATTCCTAATAATTGAAAATCTATTCCACCTAACTTTTTGATTTTTTCTTCATATTGAGCACATAAAATAAGACTTTCCTCTACAGTACAATCTCCATTTGGTATATTGATATTTTCGGATAAAATATCAATATGTCTAAACAAATGTTCATTCATGAAATAATGATAACTTTGAATATCATCCTGCTTCATTGGAAAATATTCATCTAAGTTAAACGTTACAACATTTTTAAAACTCAGTCCCTCCTCTCGGTGAAGACGAATTAACTCTTCATATACTTTTATTGGAGAGGATCCTGTAGCTAAACCCAGTACACATATCGAGTTGGTTTGTTGTTTTGCATTTATTAAAGTAGCTATTTCATTAGCAACTGCCACAGAGCCATTAATAGAGTTTTCGAAAATTACATTATGAATTTTTTCTAGTCGTGAGGTTTCGTACTTACCTGGTTTTTGATAGGTAATCGCGCAATTGTTTCCCATAAATTATAAGGTTTATTATACTTACTGAACAAATATATAAAAAGAAAAAAATATATTGTTCTAATTTATGCATTTATTAACTAAAATAATGCAAATAATGCAAAATAATGCATTTCAATTACAATAATCTAACCCCAGAGGCAGCATATTCTTGGAGTTTTTTGTCTTTAGGAGAAAGATCTGTAATAATAGCATGTAGCTGAGCTAATTCACATACAGTATGTGACATCTTGTTGTCTAACTTGCCTGAATCGACCATTGCAATTACTTTATCTGAAACCTGTATCATGGCTTTTTTAACCACAGAAACTTCATAACCTTTCTCAGTCAAACCTGATTGCACATTAATACTACTTACTCCCATAAAACAAATATCCGCCTTGATAGTAGACAACATTTGAATCACATCCATACCAATTGTAACCATGGCGTTTTTTTGTAATTTACCTCCGATAAAAATTAATTCAATATTAGGATGTTGAGACAATTGCATAGCAATGGGTAAACTATACGTATAAATTGTCGCTTTTAATTCAGACGGAATCAATTTTGAAAAAGCTAGGTTAGTTGTACCTCCGCTCATTATAATCACCTGTCCGTCAGAAAGAAGCGAGAGAGCTTTGTTTCCAACGGCATACTTTTTATCTTCATTTACAATATGAATATCAAAAATATTAGTTGATTTTTCTTCTGCTAAATAAGCACCTCCATACACTTTAACTAATTTTCCCTTATTATGCAATTCGTTCAAATCTCTACGAACAGTATCTTCAGATATTTCTAATTCAAGAGCTAAATCAATAGTGTATATTTTTAAATTTTCCTGGATTTTTTTTAAAATGTACAAATGTCTTTCAGCTTTTAGCATTTTTATATTGTTTTTAGTTTTAACAAAGATAGCAATAATATGCTTTATTTATCCATTTTGTAATATTATACAACTTTTTAAACAAAAAACAAGTATTAATTTAGATAAAAATCATCTCGTTTTGCGTTATTATGCGTTATTTAGATATTTTTTTTAAAAAAAAAGCACAAAGTTGTAATAAATATAAAAAATATACATACATTCGTAACTTAATCATAAAAAACCAAGTTATGAAAATGAAAAAAAACCATTTAATTCCTTTATTAATGCTTTTGTTAGTGCAATTTGCCCTTGCTCAAAACAAGACAATAAACGGAACTGTTAAAAGCAAAACAGATGGACTCCCAGTACCAGGAGTATCTGTGATTATTAAAGGAACAGCGAAAAGCAGTGTGACTGACTTTGATGGAAAGTACAGCGTATCAGCTG
The DNA here is from genome assembly GCA_017988155.1 of Flavobacterium sp. Classification (GTDB taxonomy): domain Bacteria; phylum Bacteroidota; class Bacteroidia; order Flavobacteriales; family Flavobacteriaceae; genus Flavobacterium. The sequence continues at coordinate 3,844 of JAGNSF010000039.1, forward strand.
CTGAATCCGATGTTCTTAGTTTTAGTTATGTTGGATTTGCAACACAATCTATCAAGGTAGCTGGAAAAAATACTATTAATGTTGTATTAACTGAAGAGGTTAATACACTTAATGAAGTTGTAGTCCTAGGGTCAACTGTACGTGTGACACGAAAAGAGTTAGGAAATGCAGTTACTACATTAAAAGCAGAGGGCTTAAATCGTGCTAAACCAGTTGATTTATCTTCAGCGATACAAGGTAAAATTGCGGGGGCTCAAGTTTCTCAAAACTCGGGAGATCCTGCTGGCGGATTTACTATTAAATTAAGAGGAACATCCTCTATTCTTGGATCTTCAGATCCTTTATATGTCATAGACGGGGTTGTTTTAAATAATGCTACTACAAACGTAACTAATTTAAATGTAAGTAAAGGAAACTCAAATTTACAAATTGGACAAAACAGATCATCTGATATCAATCCGAACGATATTGAAACTATCGAAATCTTAAGTGGTGGAGCTGCTGCTGCTATATATGGATCAAGAGCTGCAAATGGTGTTATATTAATTTCTACTAAAAAAGGGAAGTCAGGTGAACCATCTTATACTTTTTCAACAAGTTTAACTTCAAACTCTTTACGTAAAAAAGTATATGTGAACATGTCAGATAAGCAATTTGTAAATTCTTCACCTTCTTTATTTCCAATTCAAAACCAACCTGCATCTGGAACTACAGTTAGTGTAGCTGGAAGAAATCTAGAAACAAGAACAATTTCAGGAATCCAACGTTACGATTATCAAGATGATATTTTTACAACTGGTATAGGTAATGATACTTACTTTTCAATGCGAGGCGGAAACGAGAAAACAAAATATTTTTCTTCTATTGGCTATTTAAAAAATGAAGGTATTATAAAAAATACGGATTTTACACGTATTGGAGCAAAATTGAGAGTTCAACACGAATTTAGTGATAAATTAACTGCTTCTATTGGAATGAATTACATTAATTCTAGTTCTAATGAAAAACCGGATGGGAATGTTTTTTGGAGTCCAATTAATTCCGTTACAATTACTAACAATTCTTATGATTTAAACAAAAGAGATTCAAATGGTAATTTACTTGCAGTGGATCCTGTTAGGGTAAATCCTTTATCTGTAATTGAAACATTTGATATTACTCAAAAAACTGACCGTATAGTTGCTGACTTGCAATTGAACTATAAACCCTTCAAAAACTTTAATGCTGATTTTATTTTTGGATTAGATAATTACAATCAAAGAGGGAATGTTTTTATACCAAGATACCCGTATGCAGGCGTAAATACTGCATACTACAATGATGGCTATGTTTCTGAGGCTGCAAATAGAGTTGTACAATTAAACAATGATTTGAATTTACGCTATGTTTTGGATTTGAATTCTAAATTAAAGTTAACTTCTTATGCAGGATATAATGTTCAATCTTACCGAGATAACATATTTGCAGTTGAAGGTAGAGATTTAAAACCTTTTGTAGAAACAATCAATGCATTTAATACTTTGGTTCCTGGCTCTCCTCTTGCAGGACAATCAAGTTACAATTTATGGGGTTTTTATTTGCAAGAAACTATTGCCTTTAAAAATAAGTTGTTCTTTACAGTAGCTGGAAGAAATGACGCTTCTACCATTTTTGCTAAAGAAAATCGTTCTCAATTTTACCCTAAAGTAAGTGCTAGTTATGTTTTATCTGATGAAAAATTTATGGAGAATTCCGTAGTAAGTTCTGCTCGTTTGAGAGCTTCATGGGGAGAATCAGGAAGTTTAACAGCTATCACCCCTTATGCTCGTTTTACTAATTATTCAACAGGCACATTAATCGGAAACTCCGCTTTTACTCTAGAAGGATTAAAACAAGGTAACCTTGATATCAAACCTGAAAAAAGTTCAACTTATGAAATCGGGGCTGATTTAGGGCTGATGAAAGATCGTCTTAATTTATCATTCAATTACTATAATGCTGATATTAAAGATTTATTGTTACCCGTTCAATTAGCACCGTCTTCAGGTTCTACCAATACAATTCAAAATGTTGGACAAATGAATAACAAAGGGATCGAGTTAGGACTTCGTTATGATGTAATCAAAAAAGAAGGCTTAAATTTAGATGTATTTGTAAATTACAGCCGAAATAGAAACGTGGTTACTGGACTTCCTCAACAACGTTTTCAGCTAGACAGTAATCCTGCTGGGGCACCTGTTTTTGCAGAAAAAAACCAACCAATTGGTATTTACTACGGAACTTACTTTGCTCGTAATGCCGATGGTAGTTTATTATTAACTCCTGCAGGTTATCCACAAACTGAAAAAGGAAACTCAACTACCGGAACACCAGCTAGAGATGCAAATGGTCAGCCTACTGGATCGGTTTTGAGTAAAACAATTGGAAATCCTAATCCCGATTATATCATTTCATTTGGCGCTAATTTGAATTATAAAAAATTCGGCATGTCAATTTTATTAGATGGGGTACAAGGTGTTGATGTTTTTGATGCAGATTATAGAACACGCCAAGGTGTAGGAAATGGTGAACTTGTAGCAAAAGAGTTGAGCGGTGAATTACCTAGAGGATATATTTGGTCTATATATAATATCGAAGAATTTAGAGTTGTTGATGGAAGTTATTTGAAATTAAGAGAAATTTCAATGAGCTATGATTTTGGAAAATTGAACAGCTTTTTCAGCAATATGACTTTAACTGCTAGCGGTAGAAACTTATATTCATGGGATAAATACCCAAGTTTTGATCCAGAAACTAATTCAGGAGGACAATCTTCGGTAGCAAAATATAATTTTGGTACAGTGCCAATTCCTAGATCTTTTTCTATAGCACTGAAATTTCAATTTTAAATAATAAAAAGAATATGAAAAAAATAATTTTATCAATCGTAGTTGCAGGAGCATTTTTAGTGTCTTGTAACGAAGAATATCTAGACCCAACTAAACCATCTCAGGAAGAGGTTGTTGGTACCAGATCCGGATTAATAGGCGCTGCAAATGGTTTACAACAATTATGGACTAATGGAAGAGCTAGTGTAGTTTATACTTCGGTAACCGCTAACGGTTTAACTACAAAAGAATTAAGAGTTGTAAATGCTGGTAATGTTGATGAAGGTTTTTTAGAGGCTGGAGGGACATCTTTAACAGCAAACAATGCTGTAGCAAAAAACCTTTGGGCGTATTGCATGGTGATTAATTCTGAATCGCAAAAAATATTAGACAATATTAATATTTTAACAGTTGAAAATGAAAAGGCAAGTGTATTTACACACGCATCCATTTTTAAAGCTATGGCTTTAGGTACTTTGATTCAGTTTTATGAAAAAGTTCCAACTGAAACTATGAAAAGTGCAGAATTTAAATCAAGAGCTGATGTCTTAGCAAAAACTATAGCTACACTAAAAGCTACTGAGACCTATTTAAATACTGCAAACGGATTTAGTGGCTTAACTACTGGGATTAGTTACAAAAACACGGTAAATGCCTTATTAGCACGTTACTATTTAATGGCTGGTGATAATGCCAATGCACTAACACATGCCAATTTGGTTAATCTAACTGTAAAATCAGAATTTAAATTTGATGCTTTGACTAATAATCCAATTGCATTTAACTCAATTTCGACGAATAATAATTATCAGCCTAAAGATAGAAATTTAGGATTACCTTCTACTCTATCACCATCTTCAGTAGATGCGAGAATCAATTTTTATGTTACTACCGATAATAAAGCTTTAGGATTTTTCGATACTAGTTTAAAATCAATCCCTGTTTACCTTCCTGGTGAAATTATATTGATAAAAGCAGAAGCTTTAGCTAGAATTCATACTGTTACTTCACCAAAACTTACAGAAGCTGTAACAGAATTGAATAAAGTTTTAACTAAAACGGCTTCGACAGATATATTTGGAGTAGGTGCTAGTTTACTACCTTATTCAGGAACAATGGATCAAGCTAGTATATTAGATGAAATTTATAAAAATCGTTGTATCGAATTGTATATGTCAGGTTTGAAATTAGAAGATAGTAGACGTTTTAATCGTCCTGTTTCAGAAAGAAATAGAAACTTTTATCCTTACCCAGATTCGGAAAGGTTTAACAATCCTAACACACCTACTGACCCTACCAATTAATACTAAAATTAAATAGCGAGGAAGGTATTCACATATCTTCCTCGTTTTTTTTTAAAACTGAATTTAATTTTTCAATTCAAATAAAATCAAATGAAAAAAAACAATCCAGACACAGAAAAAGAATCCCATTATTCTAATTTGGAACAAATGACTACTGAAGAAATTCTTATTGGAATAAATAATGAAGATAAAAAAGTAGCCGATGTTATTGAAAAACAAATTCCTAAAATAGAACCATTAATCAATATAATAGTACGACAGCTTAAAATGGGAGGTCGCTTATTTTATATTGGAGCTGGTACCTCTGGACGAATTGGTGTATTAGATGCATCAGAATGTCCTCCTACGTTTGGCGTTTCTGACAATGTAATTATAGGTATTATTGCAGGTGGAGATTCAGCTATTCGAAAAGCAGTGGAAAATGCAGAAGACGATATTAAACAAGCTTGGGAAGATTTAAAGAAACATCATATAACTAATTCAGATGTGGTAATTGGGATTGCAGCTTCAGGAAATACTCCTTATGTTATTGGAGGTTTGCGAAAAGCTAGAGAAAATAATTGTATCACTGCTAGTATTTCTTGCAATAGTGATTGTTTAATTTCTAAGGAGGCCGATTATCCCATAGAAATAGTTGTTGGTCCCGAATTCTTGACCGGAAGTACTCGGATGAAGGCAGGAACTTCTCAAAAATTAGTACTCAATATGATTTCAACCTCAGTCATGATTCAATTAGGAAAAGTGAAAGGAAATAAAATGGTAGATATGCAACTATCCAATGAAAAATTAGTTAACAGAGGAATTAAAATGATTATGGACGAATTGAATATTGATAGTAAACAAGCTGCTGAATTACTTCAAAAACATAAAAGTGTAAGAGCTGTATTAGCAGTAATGAAATAATTTACCATATTTGTCAATTAATATTAAAAAAAGCATCCCATGACGCCAAGCATAATTCTTATACTTATAATTTCCTACTTCGGATTATTATTCTACATATCTCATTCTGTTAGTAAAAAAGATAGCGGAAATGATGTTTTTTTTACCGCCAATAAAAACTCTAAATGGTACTTAGTTGCCTTTGGAATGATTGGTACCGCTCTCTCTGGTGTTACTTTCATATCCGTTCCGGGAGAAGTGGGTTCGCCTAACGGTGAGCAATTCAAATATTTCCAATTCATAATTGGAAACGCGATCGGATTTATAATTGTAGCCAAATTGCTTTTACCTCTTTATTACCGAATGAATCTAACTTCAATTTATAGTTATATTGAACACCGAATGGGGTTTTATAGTTATCGAACGGCAGCTTCTATATTTTTAGTAAGCCGAACTATTTCTTCTGCATTCCGATTGTATCTCGTGGTAATTGTACTGCAACGTTATGTGTTTGATTATTACAATATTCCCTTTGCAGCAACAGTATTAATTTCGCTTTTACTGATTTTTTCTTACACCTACAAAGGCGGATTAAAAACAATCATTATTACTGATACTTTACAAACATTTTTCTTAGTTTCCTCTGTATTTTTAACTATTTACTTTATATGTAGTAGTTTAGATTTAAGTTTCTTTGCTGCTTTTGAAGAGGTTAAAAATAGCAACTATTCTCAAATTTTCTTCTTTGAAGATTTTGTTGGAAGTAAGTTTCACTTTGTCAAACAAATTCTTGGAGGTATGTTTGTTACCATTGCTATGATAGGTTTGGATCAAGATTTAATGCAAAAAAATCTAAGCTGTAAGAATATTGGTGAAGCCCAAAAAAACATGTTTAGCTTCACTGCGATATTTGTGATCATTAACCTATTCTTCTTGAGTGTAGGTGCTTTGCTTTATATTTTTGCTGCCAAAAATAATATTGCTGTACCACTAGATTTAGTTACTAATAAACCACGAACTGATTTGCTTTTTCCTGAAATCGCGTTGAACCATCTAGCTATCATTCCATCAATTGTATTTCTTTTAGGACTAATCGCAGCTACTTTTGCTACGACAGATTCGGCATTGACTGCATTAACAACTTCGTTTTGTGTGGACTTTTTAGGTATGGATAAAGTAGAAAATAGTCATAAAACTAATTTAGTTAAAACCCGACATATTGTACATTTTGCATTTTCTGGAGTAATCTTTTTAGTTATTTTAGTTTTTAATTCTATTAATGATAGTTCAGTTGTCGGAATGATTTTTAGGGTAGCGTCTTATACTTATGGCCCACTTCTAGGATTGTATGCTTTTGGTTTGTTCATGAAGTCAAAAAAAGTAAATGACAAATTAGTTCCTTTTATTTGCTTACTATCCCCTGCTCTAACCTTCATTATCAACGACAATTCAAAAGTGCTTTTGGGCGGTTATGTTTTTGATAATGAATTGATTATTCTAAATACCCTAATTACTTTTATAGGATTATGGTTAACTAGTAAAACCGTTCAAGAAAAGTATGATTTTTAAACTCTTTGACAATGAACCCAAACATTGAATCCTTATATCAGTTAGCAAAAAAACCAACACGAACTATTGTTGGATTAATGTCTGGCACATCATTAGACGGATTAGATGTGGTGCTATGCGAAATTTCAGGCGCTGCAAAAAAAACAATTGTTGCTATTAAAGAGTTTAAAACTATTCCCTATTCAGAAGTAGTTAAAACAGAAATACGAAAAGTATTTGCTAAAAAGACAATCGATTTCCAACATCTCGCTTTATTAAACGAATGGATTGGGATTTTACATGCTAATTTAGTTTTAGATTGTTTGAAAAAATGGAATATTGATGCATCAGAGGTCGATTTGATTGCCTCACACGGACAAACCGTAATGCATTTACCAAAAATATTGCACCAACTATCGCAGTTTCCAAATGCCACTTTGCAAATTGGTGATGGTGATCATATTGCAGTACATAGTGGAATTATAACCATTTCCGATTTTAGACAAAAACATGTAGCTGCCGGTGGCGAAGGTGCTCCTCTAGCTGTATATGGTGATTATTTTATTTTTGGAAGTACAGAAGAAAATCGGATAATGTTGAATTTAGGTGGTATTGGTAACTTTACTTTTTTACCCAAAGATCAAAATCCAGAACAAGTTTTCGTTACTGATACCGGAACAGGAAACACTTTAATTGATGCTTTTGTACAATTGCATTTTCCTGAGTTAAGTTATGATGATGATGCTCAAATTGCCAGAAAAGGTAAAGTGAATCAAGCTCTATTGTTTGCTCTAAAAGAAAATTCTTTCTTTACAGAACCATTCCCAAAAACGACCGGACCAGAACTTTTTAATTTGGACTACGTCCATAAAGCAATGCTGCAAAGTAAAACACAGCAAATTAAAATAGAAGATGTAGTAGCTACATTAACTCGTTTTAGTGCTGAAACTGCTGCCGATGCGATTTTAGATGCAGTAAGACAAAGTGAATCAAAAAACGATGACTACGTTATTTATGTTTCTGGAGGTGGTGCGCACAATCCATTGCT
>JAGNSF010000040.1 GCA_017988155.1 Flavobacterium sp.
AGCTCCTGCTCTAATAGCGTAGTCAATAAGTTCGTCTTTGTTAGCAGGCCACGGCGCATCGCTTAAATAAGATGCTAATTCTAATGTCCAATACATCTTTTGTCGATTTAGTTTAGTGCAAAAATAATTTTTTTACTCAAAAAGGCAAGTAAAAAATGATTTATTTTTATTAAAAGTTAAGAACGTTTTTTTGTCTGTTTTGTTAATTTATTTTGACCAAGAAAAAATAACAGAATCTAAGGGGTTATTTCCTAGGGATCCATTGTATTTCCTCAGCGTTTAAATCTTTAGACAACTTTCGTGCCAATACAAAAAGATAGTCAGAAAGTCGGTTTAAATATTGGATTGCTATTTCAGAAACGGGCTCGTTGTGGCTTAAATGCACCGCAAGACGTTCAGCTCTGCGGCATATGCAACGTGCAATATGACAATGTGACACAGTTGGATGTCCACCAGGTAAAATAAAATGGGTCATTGGTGGAAGCGATTCTTCCATACTGTCAATTTCATTTTCCAAAAATTCAATATCTGTTGCAACAATACCTAAATTTTTCAATCGAAGTTCTCCATTTTTGAGCACTTCTTTTTCAGGCGGAGTCGCTAAAATAGCACCCACAGTAAATAACCTATCTTGTATTTCAATCAAGATGGTTTTGTAGTGTGCATCAATTTCTTGATCTCTGATTAAACCAATGTAAGAGTTTAATTCGTCTACAGTCCCGTAGCTTTCAATTCTTGCATGGTCTTTTGGAACTCTTGTTCCTCCAAAAAGCGCTGTAATTCCTCCGTCTCCTGTCTTCGTATATATCTTCATTAGCGTAATTGTAATTTATTTTGAGGTGTCGCTTTCAATTAATCCGTCTCTCAAACGAATGATTCGATTGGCGTAAGCGGCAATTTCTTCTTCGTGTGTAACTAAAATAACGGTATTACCACTGGCGTGAATATCACCAAACAATTTCATAATCTCCACAGACGTTTTACTGTCTAAGTTTCCTGTTGGTTCATCGGCTAGAATGATAGACGGTTTGTTCACCAAAGCTCTTGCTACGGCAACACGTTGTCTTTGACCTCCCGAAAGTTGGTTCGGTTGGTGGTCCATTCTATCGGCAAGATTGACTTGTTTCAATACTTCGGTTGCTCTTTCGTTTCGTTCTGATTTGGAATAGCCAGCGTAAATCATAGGCAAGGCTACATTATCCAAAGCAGTTGTTCTTGGTAAAAGGTTGAACGTTTGAAAAACAAAACCGATTTCTTTGTTACGAATTTCGGCTAATTCATCGTCTTGCATTTGGCTTACATCTTTTCCATTCAAAATATAAGTTCCAGAAGTAGGCGTGTCCAAACAGCCTAAAAGATTCATTAAGGTAGATTTTCCTGAACCTGAAGGTCCCATTAACGCTACATATTCTCCTTTATTGATTTGTAAATCAATGCCTTTTAAAACATAAACAATTTCGTTACCAAGAACGAAATCACGTTTGATGTTAGTTATTTTAATTAATGGATTTGCCATTGTTGCTGTTGGAATTAAAAATTCGTTGAATTCGGATTTAAAAGTACGAAAGACTTTTGAATAAATCCATAAGTAGCAGGAAAATGAATTTTGTTACATCGAATAGCGATTAAGCTCGAATGATAAAATGTTCTTTGACTTGTTCTCTTCTGAAAAAGACCAAACCAAAATGATAAGTATCGATGGTAACGGTTACTTTCGGATTTTGTTTTAGGGTTTGCCAAAGTAATTCTGCATCAGGATTAGCATGAATGTCTTCTAAAATCCAAAAACTATCATTTTCAACTGTCAATACAAGTTGTTCAACTGTTTCCTTGCTTATTGAATTTGTTGGAATGGAACTGAAATAAATACAGTTGTAAATAGCACTTTCTATATCAATATTTGATTTTGGATTGGCTAATGCCATAACTTCTTTTTCGAAAGTAGTATCTCCCACAATCAAAATGGATTTTGGACTGAAATAGCGAACAATTTTGAACAACAATCGACTCTTTTTCGAATTTACTCCTTTATAGGTAGATAAAGCGGCTTCAGGTAATTTGATTTTCGTGTTATATAAACCTTGCGTTAACAAAAGAAATACAAAAGGGGAGTGGACTCCGTGTTCGTTTTTGGAGTGCCAAAGGAATTGTATATACGATTGGATGCGGAATAACATTTTTTGCTATAATTACGATTCAATTTTGGCTGAAAGTTCAAACCAACGTTCTTCTTTTGTTTCTATTTTTTGGATAATTTCTTCCAAGTCTTTTGCTTTTTTCTCAATATCTTCGTCGGCAACTTTTCCATCAGAAAACAATTGTTCGATAGCGACTTTTTGACTCTCTAAATCTTTGATTTCTTTTTCGATTTTTTGATATTCTTTTTGCTCATTAAAGCTTAAATTACCCGTTGGATTGTTTTGTTTCCAATCTTTTTTCTCAGCTTTATTTTCCTCTTTTTGGGCTACATCAGCACTGTCTTCATAAGCTCTAAAATCAGAATAGTTTCCAGGGAAATCCTCGATAACGCCATCGCCTCTAAACACAAATAAATGGTCTACAATTTTGTCCATAAAATAGCGGTCGTGAGAAACTACTAACAAACAACCTGGATAGTCCAAAAGAAAACTTTCCAATACATTTAAAGTAATAATATCCAAATCGTTAGTTGGCTCATCCAAGATCAAAAAGTTCGGATTCTGAATCAAAACAGTACATAAATAAAGACGTTTTAATTCGCCTCCACTTAACTTCTCTACATAGTCGTGCTGTTTTTTTCTGTCAAAAAGAAAACGTTCCAATAATTGTCCAGCCGAAATGATTTTGCCTTTTGCAAGTGGAATGTATTCGCCATATTCTTTGATGATGTCAATTACTTTTTGACCTGGTTTTGGATTGATACCACTTTGGGTGTAATACCCTATTTTAATAGTATCTCCTTTAATTACTTTTCCGCTATCTAAAGGCAAAGTGCCTGTCAATAGATTCAGAAAAGTCGATTTTCCAGTTCCGTTTTTACCAATAATCCCGATGCGCTCTCCACGTTGAAAATCAAAACTAAAATTGTCTAAAATGACGTGGTCTTTGAATTTTTTAGAGATTTTGTGCAGTTCGATAATCTTACTACCCATTCGCTCCATGTTGATTTCGAGTTCCACTTTATTTTCTCGACGTCGGTTTTGCGCTTTTTCTTTGATGACGTAAAAATCATCTTGACGCGATTTAGATTTGGTCGTTCTTGCTTTGGGTTGGCGACGCATCCATTCCAATTCTTTTACAAATAGGTTTTGGGCTTTGTCTACACTCGCATTTTCAGACGCAATGCGTTCCTCTTTTTTCTCTAAGTAATACGAGTAATTTCCTTTGTATTGGTATAATTTTCCGTTGTCTAATTCAATGATTTCATTACAAACTCGTTCCAAAAAGAAACGGTCGTGTGTTACCATAAATAATGTAATATTTTCTTTGGAAAAATAACTTTCCAACCATTCAATCATTTCTAAGTCCAAGTGATTGGTAGGTTCGTCAAGAATCAATAAATCGGGACGATTAATTAAAATGATGGCTAATGACAATCTTTTTTTCTGACCTCCAGAAAGGTTTTTTACTTTCAGTTTAAAGTCTTCTAGTTTTAACTTGAACAGAATTTGCTTGTATTGGGTTTCAAAATCCCAAGCATTATGTTGATCCATTTTATCGAATGCTTTTTGATAGGCTTCTTCGTTTTCTGGATTTTCTAAGGCTTTTTCGTATTCTTCAATAACTTTGAGAATTTCGTTGTCTGATGCAAAAATACTTTCCTCAATGGTCAATTCATCTTGTAAATTATGATCTTGTGACAAAAACGCCATTTTGATTTCTTTTCGCAGAATAACCTGCCCAGAATCCGGTTCGTCTTCGCCGTTGATTATTTTCATAATACAGGTTTTTCCAGAACCGTTTTTGGCAATAAAGGCTATTTTTTGGTCTTTGTTAATACCAAAAGAAATGTTTTCAAAAAGGGTGCGTTCTCCAAAAGATTTAGAGATATTTTCGACAGATAAATAATTCACAGATGTAATTTTTTTGCAAAAGTAATCTTTTGAACTGAAACTATAGATTTTCATTTGTTTTAGGAAGGATAAAAAACGTTTTCGTAAACATGGAATTTTGATTTAATCGTATCAAAAACTAAAAATATTTCCTAATTTTGCAATCATAAAATCAAAATCACGTTTTACGTTAAGATTATGGCAAGATTTGAATTAAAACTTCCAAAGATGGGAGAGAGTGTAGCTGAGGCAACTATAACTAATTGGTTAAAGCAAGTTGGAGATACAATCGAAATAGATGACGCAGTTCTTGAAATTGCAACAGATAAAGTAGATAGCGAAGTCCCAAGTGAAGTTTCAGGTGTTTTGGTCGAACAATTATTTGGCAAAGACGATTTAGTTCAAGTAGGACAAACTATTGCTATTATTGAAACTGATTCCTCATCAGAAACCACAACTACGATAACAGAAGATGTGGCAATTCCTGAAGCTGTTGTTGAAATAGAAAAATCAGTTGAAGTAGCCCAAGCTATTGTAGCTACTGCAGTAGATTTTAAAGGAACTGAAAAATTCCTTTCGCCCTTAGTTAAAAATATTGCCAAACAAGAAGGAGTTTCTGTTGCTGAATTAGAAAGTATTTCTGGCTCAGGTAAAGAAGGCCGTGTGACTAAAGAAGATATTTTAGCGTTTGTAGCAGGAAGACAAAAATCGCCTGTTGCCAATACATCTGCACCAACTCCAATAAGTAATACAAGTACTCAAGCAGTACCTGTATCGGTTAATGGCGAAGATGAAATTGTAGAGATGGATCGAATGCGAAAGTTGATTTCGGGTTATATGACGGCTTCTTTGCAAACTTCAGCTCATGTGCAGTCTTTCATAGAGGTTGATGTAACCAATATTGTTAAGTGGAGAGACAAAGTAAAAAATACTTTTGAAAAACGAGAAGGAGAGAAATTGACTTTTACTCCAATATTTATGCAAGCTGTAGCTAAGGCTTTGAAAGATTTTCCGGGAATGAATATTTCTGTTGAGGGTGAATATATTATAAAAAAGAGAAATATTAATTTAGGTATGGCAGCCGCTTTGCCTAACGGAAATTTAATTGTTCCAGTGATCAAAAACGCGGATCAATTAAACCTAGTCGGAATGGCTAAAGCTGTAAATGATTTAGGTAACCGAGCTAAAAATGGCAAATTAAAACCAGATGATACTCAAGGTGGTACTTATACAGTAACTAATGTGGGGACTTTTGGGAGTGTTTTCGGAACCCCAATTATTAACCAACCTCAAGTCGGAATATTAGCTTTAGGTGCTATTCGAAAAGTGCCTGCAGTAATCGAAACACCAGAAGGTGATTTTATTGGTATTCGCCAAAAAATGTTTCTATCTCACAGCTACGATCATAGAGTTGTAGATGGCGCTCTTGGCGGTAGTTTTGTTAAACGAGTAGCGGATTATTTAGAGGCTTTTGATATCAATACGGATATTTAATCCAATTTGTTAATAGATGATTAACCCTTTCAAAGTTTGACTTTGAAAGGGTTTTCTTTTTTAAAGCTCATTCATTACAAATTGATATATTTGTAATCTTATAAATTAATAGATGGAACTTAAACTTAATAGACCAATTTGCTTTTTTGACCTTGAAACTACAGGAATCGATATTGGTAAAGATCGAATTGTAGAAATTTCAATTTTCAAAGTATTTCCTAATGGGAATAAAGAAAGCAAAACCTGGTTAGTGAATCCTACGATTCCAATTCCTCCTCAAACTACAGCAGTTCATGGAATTGACGATGCAAAAGTAGCGAACGAGCCTACCTTTGCTCAATTGGCTAGCCAAATTCAAAATATGATTAAGGATAGCGATTTGGCGGGTTACAATTCAGATCGTTTTGATATTCCGTTGTTGGCAGAAGAGATGTTGCGTGCAGGCGTTGATTTTGATATGAAAAACAGAGTTTCGGTTGATGTGCAAACGGTTTTCCATAAAATGGAAGAGCGTACCTTAAGTGCCGCACTTAAATTTTATTGTGGTAAAAAATTAGAAAACGCTCATTCTGCTGAAGCAGATACTATGGCAACTTATGAGATTTTAAAAGCGCAATTGGACCGTTATCCTGAATTGGAAAATGATATGAAAACGCTTTCTGAGTTTACAACTCGAAAAAAGATTGCTGATTTTGCCGGAATGATTGCTTTTGACAAAGACGGAGAAGAAATTTTTACTTTTGGAAAACACAAAGGAGCTAAAGTGGAAAAGGTATTGGAAACGGAACCAGGTTATTTCAGTTGGATTCAAAATGCTGATTTTCCTTTATATACTAAAAAAGTATTGACGGCTATTAAATTGAGAAAATTAAATACTAAATAAAGTAATTACTTTAAGGACATGAAAATAATTTGTATCGGTAGAAATTATACCAATCATATAGCCGAATTACAAAACGAACGCCCAACTGAGCCAGTTGTTTTTATGAAGCCAGATTCGGCGGTGCTGTTGAAACAACATCCTTTTGTGCTTCCAGAGTTTTCTAATGAGGTGCATCACGAAATTGAATTGATAGTGAAAATTAACAAAGTAGGGAAGTACATCGAACCTAAATTTGCACATAAATACTACGACGAAATTAGTGTTGGAATCGACTTTACCGCTAGAGATTTACAAGATCAATTGAAAGCAAAAGGATTGCCTTGGGAAAAAGCAAAAGCGTTTGACGGTTCGGCTGTAATAGGCGAATTTGTTTCTAAAGATCAATTTACTTCGTTAGAAGATGTCAATTTTGAATTGCTCAAAAACGGTGAAATTGCTCAAAAAGGAAATTCTAGTTTGATGCTTTGGAAAATTGACGAATTGGTAGCATATGTTTCTCAGTTTTTCACTTTGAAAATAGGAGATATTATTTTCACAGGTACGCCAGAAGGAGTTGCGGCAGTTCAACCCAACGATATTTTGGAAGGGTATCTAGAAGGACAACAATTATTTAGAATACAAGTAAAATAATGGCGCTACACTACAACCTTTCGAAAGTGTACGCGCTTTCAGATAACGATACCGAATTTGTAAATCAAATAGTAGTTTTGTTTGTCAATGAAGTTCCGAAAGATTTATTGGAAATCAAAGTTGGAATCAAATCGGAATTACATAAGGAAGTGTATGCTTATGCACATAAAATAAAACCAACATTGGATTTAATGGGAATGCATGTAGCTTTTGAAGAATTAGTTTTGATTGAAGCCTGGGCAAAGGCTGAAGGAAAAACCAAGAACATCAAAGAAACATATAAAAGCGTAAAGTCACAAGTTAAGGAAGCTATTAAAGAAATTAAGAAAGACTTTAATTTGTAAATCAATTCAAAATGAAAGCAGCTATAGTTACTATTGGAGATGAGATTTTAATTGGTCAAATCGTTGATACGAATTCAGGTTTTATTGCCAAGTCATTGGATAAAATTGGAATTGAAACTCACGAAATGCTTTCTATTTCAGATAATAAACAACATATTTTAGATACGTTTGCATCGCTTCAAAATAAAGTAGAAGTAGTGATTATCACAGGAGGTTTAGGCCCCACAAAAGATGATATTACCAAACATACCCTTTGCGAATATTTTGCAGATACTTTGGTTCGAAATAGTGAAGTTGAAAAGCACGTAATTGATTTGATAGAACGCGCTTTGGGTAGAGTAGCTTCTCAAATTAATAAGGACCAAGCATTAGTTCCTTCTCAATGTAAAGTGCTACACAATCAGGTTGGAACAGCTCCAGGTATGTGGATTAAGAAAGAGAATACAGTTTTTATTTCTCTTCCGGGTGTTCCTTATGAAATGAAGTATTTGATTGAAAATCAAGTTATTCCTAAATTGGTCCATGAATACCAACGTCCTTATATACTGCACAAAACTATCTTAACTTATGGTCAAGGAGAAAGTCATGTAGCAGAACGAATTGAAGATTGGGAAAATCAATTGCCCGAATGTATTAAGTTGGCTTATTTGCCAAGTCCGGGGCGAGTGCGTTTGCGCTTGACGGCTAGGGGGGAGGACAAACAACAATTAGAAGAGGCGATTGCTACGAATGTTAAATCACTGGATGCAATCATTCATGATATTATTGTTGGTTTTGAAGAAGAAGATACCATCGAAGTGGTTCTTGGACGAATCCTAAAAGAGAAAAAATTAACAATTGCTACAGCAGAGAGTTGCACGGGAGGTAAAATAGCGCAACTATTTACTTCTGTTCCCGGGGCTTCTGCTTATTTTAAAGGAAGTGTGGTTTCGTATGCTACCGAAGTTAAGGTGAATGTGTTGGGAATTTCAGATGCATTTATAGCCGAACATTCAGTGGTGAGTAAAGAAATAGCTTCTGCAATGGCCTTGAGTGTACAAGAAATGATGCGAACCGATTATGCAATTGCAACTACAGGAAATGCAGGTCCGACAAAAGGAGATGCCGATGCCGAGGTTGGAACTGTTTGTATTGCTCTGGCAACACCAAATGGTGTAATTGTTGAAGAATTTAATTTTGGTCAACCCCGTGAAAAAGTGATAGATAGAGCAGTGATTAAGAGTTTGGAAATGCTTCAAAAAGAAATTTTAAAAAATGTGCCTTAATTTTTTTGTTTGATCCGTTTATTTTTCTTTTCTTTGCACCCTGATTTTGAATAACGATAAAAGATAAAGAATAATGTCAAGAGTTTGTGACCTTACAGGTAAAAGAGCGATGGTAGGAAATAACGTTTCTCACGCTATGAACAAAACTAAGAGAAAATTTTCTGTGAACTTAGTTAAAAAGCGTTTTTATCTTCCAGAAGAAGATAGATGGATTACTCTTAGAGTAGCTGCATCTACAGTAAAAACAATTAATAAAAATGGAATCGCTGCTGTTTTGAAAAAAGCACAAGCTCAAGGATTTATTAAATAATCGTTTCCTAAATAAATAGATAGCAAGATGGCAAAGAAAGGTAACAGAATCCAAGTGATTTTAGAATGTACTGAGCACAAAACAACAGGTGTTGCAGGTACTTCAAGATATATTACAACTAAGAACAAAAAAAATACTCCAGATAGATTAGAGATTAAAAAATTTAATCCAATCTTGAAAAGAGTAACAGTTCACAAAGAAATTAAATAATAATTAGAGATTAGATACAATCTGTAGATAGTATTAATTTCAAATAACATTTGAATCATGGCAAAGAAAACCGTAGCATCGTTACAAACAGCTTCTAAGAGATTATCAAAAGCCATCAAAATGGTGAAGTCTCCAAAAACTGGTGCATATACATTCGTTGAATCTATTATGGCTCCTGAAGCAGTTGATGAATTCTTGAAAAAGAAATAATTTACTTTAACAGTATATAGAAAAGCTACTTTCAGTCGGAAGTAGCTTTTTTATTTTCTATATTTACCATTAGAAAATACATTCTATTTTCTGATCCTAAATCATTCATATATAATACTATTACAACATGAGTTTTTTCAAAAGAATATTTTCTTCCGAGAAAAAGGACGAAAGTCTTAACGAACAGGAGAAGCAATCCTTAGACAAAGGTCTTGAAAAGTCAAAAACTACTTTTTTTTCCAAGTTATCTAAAGCGGTAGCGGGTAAATCAAAAGTCGATGACGAGGTTTTAGATAATTTAGAAGATATTCTTATTTCTTCTGATGTGGGTGTAAACACTACGCTAAAAGTAATACAACGTATCGAAGCACGTGTGGCTGCCGATAAGTATTTAGGCGTGGGCGAGTTGAATCAGATTCTTCGTGAAGAAATAGCAAGTTTACTTTCTGAAACGAATTCAGGTGAAGCAACAGAATTTGTTACCCCTACACAAACTAAACCGTATGTTTTAATGGTAGTGGGTGTAAATGGAGTAGGAAAAACAACAACTATAGGAAAATTAGCGTACCAATTCAAAAAAGCGGGACACAAAGTGGTATTAGGTGCAGCAGATACTTTTCGTGCAGCAGCTATCGACCAATTGCAAATTTGGGCTGATCGAGTTGGAGTTCCTATTGTAAGACAAAATATGGGAAGCGATCCAGCTTCCGTAGCTTTTGATACGCTGCAATCAGCAGTGGCTCAAGATGCGGATATTGTGATTATTGATACAGCAGGTCGTTTGCATAACAAAGTGAATTTGATGAACGAATTGACCAAAGTAAAACGTGTTATGCAAAAAGTAGTAGGAGATGCGCCACACGATGTTTTATTAGTTTTGGATGGTTCTACAGGTCAGAATGCTTTTGAACAAGCTAAGCAATTTACAGCAGCTACAGAGGTTACTTCATTAGCGGTTACTAAACTAGACGGAACTGCCAAAGGGGGTGTGGTTATTGGAATCTCAGATCAATTTCAAATTCCGGTTAAATATATTGGAGTTGGAGAAGGAATTGAAGATTTACAAGTGTTCAATAAATTCGAGTTTGTAGATAGTTTTTTTAAATAATAGAGTATGAGTTCTTTTGGAAAATTAAGCCCAATGGCTTTTTATTTTATAAGTGTAATTGCTTTTGTTTTGGCGAACATGATTCGGGAACAAAGTGTACCTCTTTATTATCTATCGATTGTAGTAGGCTTGGTGTTTTTCTTCTTGGGTTTGTATAAAAGAGTCAATACTAAAAAATAGTGGTATGAAGAATTTAATTAAAGTAATATTATTCTCTGTTCTTTTAGTAAGTTGTAAGCAGCAAATACAATCTACTGATATCCCTAAAATTAACGGGTATTGGGAAATCGAAAAAGTAGTTTTTGATAAAGGCGAAGACAAAGAATACGCCGCTAATCAGAATTATGATTATTTCCAAATAGATAAAAATAATCAAGGCATCCGAAAAAAAGTAGCACCTCAGTTAGATGGAACTTTTTTAGTCGATAATTCTTTTGAAAAAGTAAGTGTCCGTTTTCAAGATAACAAAGCTTATTTGGATTATGTGACGCCTTATATGAAATACACCGAGGAGATTATTGCTTTGACAGCAGATGAATTAGTGGTGTTGAATGCGCAAAAAAAAGAATACCATTACAAGAAAGCAACCGCTATAAATATTTTGGGTGATGGCAAAAAGACTGAGTAATCAAAGTACGGTTGGCGATGTTTTGAAGCAAATTATTCAAGTGAATAAATTGCAGCCCGGAATGGATCAGATTGATGTGAAAGAAGCTTGGCAAAACTTAATGGGTAATGGAGTCAATAGTTATACTAGAAATGTTGCCTTACGAGGAAGTACTTTGTATGTTGAGTTGACTTCCTCTGTTCTGCGTGAAGAATTAAGTCATGGTAAATCTAAAATTATCGCAATGATTAATGAAGAGTTGCAAAGAGAGGTAATTAAGGATGTAGTTTTGAGATAGACATTTAGATTTTTAGATTTCTAGATGGTTAGATTTTTTTAGAAAGT
>JAGNSF010000216.1 GCA_017988155.1 Flavobacterium sp.
CATTACTGAATCAAAAAACGGTGCTTTTCTTTTGGACAGAAAATGCTGAATCTCATCTTATAGCAGTTCATAAAAAAGCTTTGGAATTGCAACGAATCAACCCTGAATATCAAGTCATCGCGGTTAACATTGATGAGGAGCAAGAGAAATGGTTAAAAGTACTTAAAAATCATAGTTTTGGTTCAATCAAAGAATTTCGAGCGGAAAACTTTGAAGACTTAAAAGAAAAATGGGTTATCACTAAATTACATCGCACCCTGATTATTGATGAAACAGGGAAAATCAGCAATGGGTTTGTCAACTTGTTTGATGTAAAATTTGCTGAAAATCTAAAATAACAATTACTACAAAATATAAAATCCCTTCCTGTACAACAAGAAGGGATTTTTTTATACTTAAAGACGAACTTTATTGATTTGCTTTCGCGTGATCGGCTAAAAATTGAGCCAATCCAATATCTGTTAAGGGGTGTTTTAATAACCCTAAAATAGCTGATAAAGGTCCGGTCATCACATCTGCACCAATTTTAGCACAGTTTACTATGTGCATCGTATGACGAACAGAGGCCGCTAAAATTTGTGTATCATAGCCGTAGTTGTCATAAATCTCGCGAATTTCTTCAATCAAGGCTAATCCATCAGTTGACACATCATCTAATCGACCAATAAACGGGGAAACATATGTTGCTCCTGCTTTGGCTGCCAATAAAGCCTGACCAGCAGAAAAAACTAACGTTACATTAGTTTTGATACCTCTGTCTGAAAAATATTTACAGGCTTTGATACCTTCTTTGGTCATCGGTAATTTTACCACGATTTGCTCGTGTAATTCTGACAACTCCTCCCCTTCTTTAATCATTCCATCATAATCGGTTGCGATTACTTCGGCACTTACATCGCCATCTACAATGTTACAAATGTCTACATAATGTTTCAAAACGTTATTTTTTCCGCTAATACCCTCTTTGGCCATTAACGATGGATTTGTTGTTACGCCATCTAAAACCCCTAAAGCTTGTGCTTCTTTAATTTGCTCCAAATTAGCTGTGTCAATAAAAAATTTCATATACTAGTTGTGTTTTTAATTCGGATGCAAAATTACGAATTCAATTTCAATAGTTTTAAAAAAAGTTTGTTTCAAGTTTTAGGTTTCTGGTTACATTAACTTTTCATTTTGTAGAAATCTCATGCAAAACTTAAAGTTTATAATGATTCATCAACATTTTTTCATACATTCTATCAGGCAAAACTCGTTTTAAAACAACTGAAAAGCGTTGCATAAAACTTCCAACTTTATAATGTACGTTGGGTTGGGATGTTTCAATTATTTTATGAATTGCATAAGCCATTTCATTTGGATTACTTCCGGAATCAACATGTTCATCCATCATCTTCAACGTATTTCCGTATGGAATTTTATAGGCTGAATCATTTTTCAACGGAGCATGGTAACGACCCGAGGCAATATTTGTCGCAAAATCGCCGGGTGCTACATTGGTTAATTGAATACCGAATTGTTTTACTTCCATTCGAATGGCTTCGGTAATGATTTCCAACGCACCTTTTGAGGCTGAATAAACGCTTCGATATGGCAAACCCATATAACCGGCAATAGAAGTTATATTGATGATTAAACCCGATTGTTGACTTCTCATTTGTGGTAAAATGGCTTTCATCACTTCTATCGGACCAAAGAAATTAGTTTCAAAATTGTTTTTGATTTCTTGTGTGGGAATTTCTTCCAACGGACCGGTAATTCCAACACCGGCATTGTTGATGACTACATCAATCTTTCCTTCTTTTTGAATCAATTCTGATATGGCATTGGTAATGCTATTCACGTCCCTAACATCCAATTGTAACAAAGGAAAAATGGAATCTTTTACTTGATTCGGGTTTCTACTTGTTCCATAAACTATATAACCTTTTTGATGCAAAAAAGTGCCAATTGATTTACCAATTCCGGAAGAACCGCCTGTGATGAGAATTACTTTTGACATGGTTTGGTTTAAAAAGTCAAAGATAGTGAAAAGGTTGGAAGTTGTCCGTTAGATTTGTATTCCTAATCCTGGCTTCTGAATCAAAACCACCTCCCCATTCACAATTTTAGAACCTGCAAACGTATCATTCGCTATTAAATTTGCTCCATCCAAATCGAGATAATCGGCAAAAGATGCCAAGGCAATTCCGGCAGAAATACCTACTGTCGACTCCGTCATGCAACCAATCATCAGCTTGAATTGCATCACTTTTGCTTTATGGATAATTTCTAACGAAGGTGTCAATCCTCCACATTTCATTACTTTTATATTGAGCGTTTTGTAATGTGGTTGTAACAATTCTAAATCGTCAATCGATTGCAAGTCTTCATCCGCCATCCAATTGGCATAACCGACTCGCGTCAAATGTCGATAGTATTCAGCCCCTTTGGGCATCGGTTGTTCAAAATATAAGAAAGCCGCTGAAAGCGGATCATTCGCGATGGCTTCACATTGTTCCAAGGTGAAACTCCCGTTCGAATCAATGCTGATTTGTTTGCCTGTTGCCAACAGTTTATCCCGCAAGGAAGTAGACCACGTATTTACTTTCACTTTACAATAATTCCAGTCAGACGCTAGTATTTGTTTCACTTGAATTTCTTCGTCATCCATGCTAATCGTAATAGAAGATTCCGGATAAACCCTTGTCTCCAACTGATTCATTTCGGCAAACGTTTTGTTTTCTACCTTTCCATACAAATCCCAATAGGCACAATCCAACGCCGCTTGTAAAAACGGTGGCAAAGCATAGCTCTTCAATTGGTGAAAAAAAGTAAAGGGTGACACGAGTGGCAAAGCAGCCACTACCGGTTGAAGCTTAGCTAATTCCACTTCAAAATCAGCCAACAGAATATGGTAATAATCTATTTCTGTACATTCGCCGTACCCCGTTTTTCCATCAAAAGTAATTGAAATAATTAACGCTTTTCTGAAATCATAAACTCCATAAGCTATCTTGAAAGGTGCTTTCAGTTGATGAAGAACAATTTTCCATTTTAATTCCATCGGATAAAAGTCGGGAAAAATTACTGAAAGTGAGTGAAGGAATTTTAAACTCCCGAAGCTTCGGGATAAATAAAAAATGGCAAGCGACCTACATCGCACCGCTACAACCACATACCTTTGCTGTGTTCCCACCCTGGAGGAGTTTGCAGGAGCTGGTCGTGTAGGACTTGCCGTTGCAAATATACAATCTTTTTATATT
>JAGNSF010000217.1 GCA_017988155.1 Flavobacterium sp.
ATCAGAAGAGTTAAAAAAGATACAATTAGATATAGAATCGTTTGAAAAAGAGCTTGAGGATTTAGAAGCCGAACAAAACCGATTGAATTTAGAATTGGATAAAATTAAATAAATCTAATTGTCAAAATAATCTCCATCAACATACAACCATGCTCCATTTTCAAATACAAATCGGGAATGTTCATGATGAATATGTGATTGATTATCGGCATCTAAAAAATACGCTTTAAATGTAACAGTAGTTGGTGTCACATTAGTAATTTCTAATCGTTGCCATTGATTTTGAGTAGCCCAATCTAAAATGTCTTCCTTTGAATAAAGTGCCTTGTGTGAGGGAGCTGTAGTTGCAATTAAATATTCGGCTTCTTTTAGTACATAGGCTACATAACGCGAACGCATTAACGCCTCAGCCGTAGTTGCTTTCTGCTTGCCAACAACTATTGGCTGACAACATCTGTCAAAAGAAATTCCCGAACCACAATAACAATTATCCATCAGTATTAATTCAGTTCGTTAATTTTTTGATGCAATTGATTTAATAAGACTTGGTAGCGACTTATTTCAATCAAATCAGCATCATCGTCAGAAAAATCAAGAAAATCATCTAGTTGCTCACTAATTTCTACCAATTTATTATTGGCCTCTTTACCGTTTTTGGCGGCAATTAAATCAATTATTTTTTGCACTTCTTGTTGCAATAAATTAAAATCATTCTGTTCCATATCTTAATTAGTTGTTTCGTCTTGCTTGTTAGCGTTAAATTGCTTGGTAATTTGCTTTAGCTTTTCTTTACGAGCCATGGCTGCTTTTTTGGCTTTGTCTTGCTCCTTGTGCAATTTGTCGTTATGCTTTTTGATATTCCTTTCGTTATTTCTTCCCATGCTTTTGTTACAATTGTTCTCGTTTTATTTCTTCCAACGACTTGTCCGTATAGATAAGTCCGTTAATAATCTTCATTCTTAAATCGTCTAAATCATCGTATTCAAAATACTTTGCCCAAGAAGTTAGTTCGAATAAATTCCGAACTTGTTTGATTCTTTTAGCCGTTTCAAAACTCGTTCGAAGCACCGCTTTTTGATCGTAAGTAGGATTGTTTTTGTGTTGGTAATTTACCGTTTTCTTTTCGAAATTAGCTTGGAGATAATACAACTTATCAATAGCATTATCTGGATAAAAACTAGTCCAAAGCGCAAAACCCAATTTTTGTTTTGTAGGCGACTCTAGTTCCATCGGCTCTAAACGCCACTTACTATTAGCGAGTCTCCCCCAGTGGTTTGACAATCGGTACATTCCTTCCTTGGTATAATAAT
This sequence comes from Flavobacterium sp., assembly GCA_017988155.1. GTDB lineage: Bacteria > Bacteroidota > Bacteroidia > Flavobacteriales > Flavobacteriaceae > Flavobacterium. The sequence continues at coordinate 1,311 of JAGNSF010000217.1, forward strand.
ACGAACTTCTCGCCTTACTTTCATACTGAACGGACAATCCTTCAATAGCAGTAAGTGGTAATTCGTCAAAGACACAAAAGGTGTTTTTAAACGCATTAGGACTTGGACGAAATTGTTTTGTCATGCTGCAAAAGTAAGTAGAATCTGCTTTTCAGCCTAAACAAACAATAATTGATTAAGTTTGCAGTCTAAAAATTATTAAATTTAAGATAATGTCTAAATCTTCACACGATAAAATGCTTCAAAAAGGAGTTTTCACAGGAAAGATGGAACAGGATGAGAATGGTAACTACTTTTGTGGCGAATACCTTTTGGACTATAAATTAGCTACTTCTAATCATGCAATTGGTGATTGGATTACTATTAAGTCAGTTATCGAAAATCCGAGTGACATCAGCTATAACAAATATCCGAAGAAATCGAAAAATTTCGACAAAGCCAATTATAAAGAGGAATAGCATTCGCTAAGCCCTCTACTATTTAAGAATATTCATTGGTTCAAACCGAAAACTTAAAAAAAAGTGTACCTTTGCAAAAAATTTGTCGTTTTCGGATAAAAAATCCATCACAAACAAACTAAAAGACAAATAGTTATCTTTATTTATGAAAAAAATAGTTGAATACCGTAAGTTATTAAATGTAGACAAAACTGTCGATTTAAAAGATTTAAAAACCATTTATCGCAATGCGATGAAAGATGCACATCCTGATAAATTTCAAGGTGATGAAGCTGGTTTAAAAGCGGCAGAAGAGAATAGTAAATTAATTATTGAAGCGTATCACTTTTTAGTAAGTATTAATCCAGAAACGATTAAACAAAACTTACCTGAATACACTGAAACTATTTCAACATCAACAATTACAGATTATAAATTTGTGGATGGTCGTTTAATCATTAACTTTTCTAACGGAAGTGTTTATGAATACATAAGTGTACCAAAAGCAACTTACGTAAAAATGGTAAATGCTGATTCTCCAGGACGTTTTGCTAAGAGACATATCCTAAATAGCTTTACTTGGAGAAAAACAATCAACCAAGACTAAAAAGCACATATTATATACTTAAGCACACTAAATAGTGTGCTTTTTTATTTTATATAGTATCCAAGGCAGAGAAATCAATCAATAAGTTTCTTTTTTTACTTAATATAACAAAAATTTAGGCTTAAAAAGTGGTTATAATTTATAATTTTAGATACTTTTGCCAACTTAAATCATTTAACAAAATCAAAATGAAAAAAATAATTTTATTGCTTTCTGCCGCTTTAGTAGTAGTTGCATGTAGCAAAGCTGGAAAAGGAGAATACATGATTTCTGGTACAGCAAAAGGAATTGAAAACGGAAAAACAGTAATTCTTGAGACACAAGATGAAACAGGAATGCTTGTTGCTAAAGATACCGTAAAAGTAGAGAATGGTAAATTTGAAATGAAAGGTAAAATTACTGAAACTGCTTTTTATTCTATTAAATTGGAAGGTGCTCAAGCTCCGATAGCTTTTATTTTAGAAGAAGGTGAAGAAGTTACTATTGAAGTTAACAAAGATAGTATTCAAAAATCAAAAGTTTCTGGAACTTACAATAATGACGAGTACGTTAAATTTACTGAAGAGCTTACTAAAATTCAAAAGAAATTAGTTGATTTTCAAACTAAAAATACGCCTGCAATGCAAGCTGCTCAACAAACGAAAGATACCGTTGCTATCACTAAATTGATGCAAGAATTTGGAAAAATTCAACAAGAAGTAGGTGAAGCTTCTAAAGCAAAATACTTAACCTATGCTGAAACACACCCAAAATCATTTATTTCTGTTTTAATTTTACAAGGAATGCTAAATGATCCAAGTACTGATGTGAAAAAAGCGGAAGCAATGTTTAATGAATTAGAAGAAAAAATTCAAAACACTAAACCAGGTAAAGCAGTAAAAGAAG
>JAGNSF010000218.1 GCA_017988155.1 Flavobacterium sp.
CGAACGTCAATTCCAGTATCTACTTTTAAGATTAAAAGTTTGTTGGCTTTTGGCATTTTCTCGGCTTCCAAAATCGTTCCCACGCGCAAATCCATTTTGGCAAAATCCTCAAATTGAATCGCTTCTTTTTGTGGTTCAGCTTTTTTGTTTTCGGCTAGGTTGGCTGTTTTTGTTGCTTCCAATTTATTGATTTGTTTTTGGATTTCTTCGTCTTCTATTTTGGCAAAAAGCAATTCCGCTTCGCCAATTTGGTGCCCTGAAGGAAGTAAGTCGCTGTTTTCTGTAATTGAATTCCAGTTCAACGGCTCCTCTATTTTCAAAATGCGGCTTAATTTTTTTGCTGTAAAAGGCAAAAATGGTTCGCAAAGCGCACTCAAAGCAGCCGCAATTTGCAAGGCCACATACATCTGAGTTTGTACACGCTCTGGATTGTCTTTGATGACTTTCCAAGGCTCTTCGTCGGCCAAATATTTATTTCCTAAACGAGCGGCATTCATCATTTCGCCCAAAGCTTCTCTAAAACGGTAACGTTCAATTGAACTTGAAATTACCGCTGGATACGCTTTTAGCTCAGCCAAAGTTTGTTCGTCCACTTCCGAAAGTTCATTTGGAGCAGGTACAATTCCGTTATAGTATTTATTAGTCAACACCACTACACGATTGATAAAGTTACCAAAAATCGCTACGAGTTCGTTGTTATTTCTCGCTTGGAAATCTTTCCAAGTAAAGTCATTGTCTTTAGTTTCTGGCGCATTCGAAGTCAAAGCATAACGCAATACGTCTTGTTGATTTGGAAATTCTTCCAAATATTCGTGCAACCAAACCGCCCAGTTTTTAGAAGTTGATAATTTATTGCCTTCCAAGTTCAAGAACTCATTCGCTGGTACATTATCAGGTAAAATATAACTTCCTTCTGCTTTTAACATCGCAGGGAAAATGATGCAGTGAAACACAATATTATCTTTCCCAATGAAGTGAACTAACTTAGTTCCTTGGTCTTTCCAATACGGTTCCCAATTTTTTCCTTCGCGTTCTGCCCATTCTTTTGAAGAAGAGATGTAGCCAATTGGCGCATCAAACCAAACGTATAATTTTTTTCCTTCGGCACCTGCAACCGGTACGTCAATTCCCCAATCCAAATCACGAGTTACCGCACGAGGCTCTAATCCGCCATCGATCCAGGATTTTACTTGACCGTACACGTTGGGTTTCCAGTCGTTTTTATGACCTACCAAAATCCATTCTTTCAAAAACGCTTCATAACGATCCAAAGGTAAAAACCAGTGTTTAGTTGATTTCAAAACAGGCGTTTCTCCTGTAATTGTCGATTTTGGATTGATTAAATCCGTAGCATTTAAAGTAGAACCACATTTTTCACATTGGTCGCCGTAAGCTTCTTCGTTGCTGCATTTTGGGCAAGTTCCTGTTACAAATCGGTCAGCCAAAAATTGGTCTGCTTTAGCATCATATAATTGCTCAGTTACTTCTTCAATAAAATCGCCTTTGTTATACAAGGTTTTAAAGAATTCCGAAGCCGTTTCGTGATGAATTGCAGCCGAAGTTCTGGAGTAATTATCAAACGAAATCCCAAAATCAACAAACGATTTACGGATGATTCCATCGTATTTATCGATTACTTCCTGAGGTGTAATCCCTTCTTTTTTGGCTTTCATCGAAATGGCAACGCCATGTTCGTCGCTTCCGCAAACAAACAAAACGTCTCTTCCTTGCAATCGTAAATAGCGAGAATAAATGTCCGAAGGCACGTAAACCCCCGCTAAATGGCCAATGTGAATTGGTCCGTTAGTGTAAGGCAAGGCTGCCGTAATGGTATATCTTTTTGGATTTTCTAACATAATAACAGTTTAATAATGCTGAAATGAATTCAGAATGAGTGCAAAAATAACTTTTTTTATCATAGGTACAACTAAGGTTTCTAGCCTACAAAAGGCTAAAAGTCATAATCGAAGCTTTGGAAAACTCTAAACTTTGTCTCGTTCTTAGCAAACATTTCCTTAAATTTGCGTGCGCAACGCGCAAAAAATTTCAGAGAGTTATAAAAATCAAGCTATGTTACAAATTGCATTTATTAGAGAGAATCAGGAAAAAGTAATCAAAGCTTTGGCAAAACGAAACATGGATGCCAAAGAAATTGTGAACGAAGTAGTTCAATTAGACGAGCAACGTCGTGCTACCCAAGTGGAATTGGACAACACTTTATCCGAATCTAATAAATTATCCAAAGACATTGGCGAATTGATGAAAAGTGGCGAAAAAGCAAAAGCTGCCATTTTAAAAGAAAAGACCGTTGCCTTAAAAGAGAAAAGTAAAGATTTAGGAGAGAAAGCAGAAGCTTTAGCCGAAGAATTAACGCAAAAATTATACACCTTACCTAATTTACCAGCTGACATTGTTCCGGAAGGAAAAACCCCAGAAGAAAACTTAAACGTTTTTGAAGAAGGGACTATTCCTGTTTTGCACGAAGGAGCGCAACCGCACTGGGAATTGGTAAAAAAATACGACATCATCGACTTTGAGTTGGGGGTGAAAATTACAGGAGCTGGTTTCCCAGTGTACAAAGGAAAAGGAGCGCGTTTGCAACGTGCTTTAATCAACTACTTTTTAGATAAAAATACGGCAGCGGGTTACAAAGAAATGCAAGTGCCGCATTTGGTGAACGAAGCATCAGGTTATGGAACAGGGCAATTGCCAGACAAAGAAGGGCAAATGTACCATTCGACTATCGACGATTTGTACTTGATTCCAACGGCAGAAGTTCCGGTGACTAATTTGTTTCGTGATGTGATTTTGAACGAAAGCGAATTGCCAGTTTTGTGTACGGCATACACGCCATGTTTCCGTCGTGAGGCGGGTTCTTATGGAGCGCACGTACGTGGATTGAACCGTTTGCACCAATTTGACAAAGTAGAAATTGTTCGCGTAGAGCATCCAGACAAATCATACGAAGCATTAGACGGGATGGTAGAACATGTGAAAAATATTTTGCAAGAACTAAAATTACCCTACAGAATTTTACGTTTGTGTGGTGGTGATATGGGATTCACTTCGGCATTGACCTACGATTTTGAAGTATTTTCTACGGCACAAGACCGTTGGTTGGAAATTTCTTCTGTGTCTAATTTTGAAACATTCCAAGCCAACCGTTTGAAATTGCGTTTCAAAGACAAGGACGGAAAAAATCAATTGGCACACACCTTAAACGGAAGTTCATTGGCCT
>JAGNSF010000219.1 GCA_017988155.1 Flavobacterium sp.
ACGTAAGGCAATACTTCTTTGGTTTTCTTAAAATTGACTGCTTTGAGTTGGTAACGTCTTTTGATAAGCTCTTGCGCTTTGTCAAAATACTCTAATTTAACGTTTTCGAAAGGGAATTTGTTTTCCAAATATTCTTTTTCGGTTACATATCCTAATTGCTCAAAATGACTGGCATAATACGGGTGGTTGTACCAGGTAATCATGGTGCCAATTTCATCAAATCCTTCGGTAAGAACTCCCACTTTGTCTAGATTAGAGAAACCCATGGGCCCTTCCACATACTCTAAACTGTTTTTTCGCCCTAATTCATAGACTTTATCTAATAAAGCTTTGGTTACTTCCACATCATCAATTACGTCAAACCAGCCAAAACGAACTTTCTTTTTTTGTTGGTTATTAACTTCTTCCCAATTGATGATAGCGGCAATTCTTCCAACAATTGTATTTTCTCGATACGCCAAATAAAAATACGCTTCTGCATTTTCAAAAGCAGGGTTTTTAGTTTTGTCAAAAGTTTCTAACTCGTCAGCAATTATTGGTGGAACCCAATATTGATTGTCTTTGTATAAGGAAAAAGGGAATTTAATGTAATCAGTTAATTCACTTTTGGTAATCGCTTCTTTAATTTGAATCATAATTTATAATCTAGAAAATCAGAAATTTCTTTTTCTTTCCGCCTTTTTTGGCTTTTTTTTCTGCTTTTTTTTGTGCTTTTAGAATATTTGGATCTTCTTCAATTGGTGTTCTAACTTCTTTATAATTTCCGTCGTATCTCCAAGATAAACCAATTCCTCCATAAAAAATAGCTGGAGTATCTTTTAAACTAGCACTTCCTGAAATATCCAGTTGAAGATCATCATTTACTAAAAAAGCGGCTCCAGAACGAACAATTAAATCGCTATAAAAATCGCTTTTGTAACCTTGATTTTCTATAAATCCAGACCAATTTTTGTTGATACCTTTTGTAAGAGTTACGGCATAGCTATAACTTGGAAATTCAGATCCAATATAATCGGCTATTGTGTTTGTAACAAATACCCAACTTCCATCTCCAAAATGATTTTGAGTAATTAATATGACTTTTGGTGAAATACTTGCGTTAGGTGAAAAGTGATACGGATTGTTAGCAGAAGTGATATTGGCTCCAGCAAAAACAGAAACCGCCGGTATTAACTGCTTCCATTTGAATGATTTGTCTACTTTCCAACTGTATACGTTGATTTTTTTTTCTTGGCTTTTGAAAGGATCATACAGTAAGTATTTGGCTCCTATGATAGTTTGTTTAAGCGCTTTTTGGTCAATTTTGGTGAGCCGTGCTTCGTACACTTGACTCTGATATTGTAAGTCGGCAATCAGTTCTAATTTTTCCTTAAACACACCATAACGAATTGTAGCATCAATACCGAATCCATTCGCAACATAGTTGAGTAGATGGTGTTTTTGTGCAATTCCGTATGCGCCTGTTTCCAATTGAATAACTGATTTTCCTACTGCAAAAGCCGACATCGTTTCGCCAGGTCTATTCGAATTGATTTGGTCTGTATATTGTGCGTGATTCACTAACGGAAATAACAATAGTACCAAGTAAAATACATATCTGAATTTATACATAATTAATTTTAATTAAATTATTAATTAATAACGCTTCCCAAATGTACTATAATTTATCATTTATTTAAGAATGATATTTTTAATTTGTCCCTAAGTTTCGGGATGAATTTATTATTTTTGGGCAAAATATTTTGATTATGCAAGAAGCTTCTTTTTCTAATATTATAAGAACAGTATTTTATATATTGATGTTCTATTATCTTTTCAAATTCTTGGCACGTTTGTTTTTGCCTATGTTGGTTAAAAAAGCGGTTGAAAAAGCAGGTGAAAATTTTCAAAAACAACAGCAGTATGCTCAAGATGCTGCTTGGAAAAAAGCTCAAAGAAACGAAGAGATTTTATACAAAGAAACCGAATCTAAGAATCCACGTGAAACCAAAAAAGTTGGAGATTATGTGGATTATGAAGAAATAGAGTAAATTTGTATTCAACCTTTATCTATAGTATCTAACCAAATTATTTTGCATTGAAAAAACTCCAAACGTTCTACCCACACTTACTTGCTGTTATAGGTTTTGTTCTTGTTTCATTGATTTATTTTTATCCCGTTTTACAGCGAAAACAAATCTTTCAATCGGATATTGCACAATATACCGGAATGGCAAAAGAGCAAATCGATTTTCGTGCTGCAACAGATATAGAGCCGTATTGGACGAATTCAGCTTTTGGAGGAATGCCCACGTATCAATTAGGAGCAAAATACCCTCATGATTATATTGGCGCTTTTGATGACGTATTGCGTTTTTTACCTCGCCCAGCAGATTATTTGTTTTTATATTTCTTAGGTTTTTATGGATTATTGTTAGTGCTAAAAATTGACCCATTGAAGGCATTTTTTGGTGCTATTGCATTTGGATTTTCGACTTACTTGATTATTATTTTAGGTGTTGGACATAATTCTAAAGCACACGCTATTGGATATATGCCGTTAGTTATTGCAGGGTTTTTAATGGTATTTCAAAAAAAATATGTTTGGGGTGGTTTGTTGACTTTGTTTGCAACGGCTTTAGAAATCAATGCGAATCACTTTCAAATGACTTATTATTTGTTAATTTTCTTATTGGTTTTAGTAGGCTATTTCACGTATCAATTCATAAAAGTTAAAGACAATAAAGGATTAGGAATTGCTTTTGGAGTTTTAGCTGTAGCAGGAATTTTTGCTATTGGAGCTAATGCGACTAATTTGTTAGCTACAACCGAATATACTAAATTCAGTACACGTGGTAAAAATGAATTAACTATTAATAGTAATGGCTCTAACATAACTGAAAATAGTGCTTTGTCTCGTGATTATATTACTGAATATAGTTATGGTATAGCAGAAAGTTTCAATTTGATTGCGCCAAGACTTTTTGGAGGTTCAAATAATGAAACTTTAGGTGCTGAAAGTAGTATGTACCAATTCATGATAAGTCAAGGAGTACCTGCGACTCAAGCAGAAGATTATGTAAAAGGTATGCCGACGTATTGGGGAGATCAGCCTATTGTAGCTGCTCCAGCCTATATTGGAGCTGTTGTATTCTTTTTAGCTTTTTTGGCACTGTTTATTGATAATCG
>JAGNSF010000041.1 GCA_017988155.1 Flavobacterium sp.
TACTCCCAACTCATTCGGTCTATGCCATAGCTTCCCCTATTGGCTCTTACTTCCTTGTACGCCTGCCACACCATCAGCTTGGTGATTGGTTGTGATTTTGTCTCAAAATAATCGGTCATCCCTTTTGTTCGGTTGTCAACTCTTTTGTAAACTAAACATGCCAAACCCTTCGCTCCAACTCCATTACAGGGTCTTCATCACTACTACGATTTGGTCTGCCGCCAACATCTCAGATCATCCCATTTCTGACTGTTTCCTCTCCCGATTTTACAGTACGATGTTGACTTCTCTTGTTCCATACAATAGCCTATGTACAGTTCTTGCCAACTTAACCCCGGTTATCATGTACCCAGTAATCAGGACGCCCGATACACTCTGTCGCAAGCACAAACGTAACTGCTCGCTTTTGATAACTTCTATTGCCCTTACGAGGCTTCATCATTGGTTCACTTTCATTCAACTCCTGTACACTCACCTACAGCTGTCGATGCAGCCGTTTTTCCTTATCGTTCAGCACATCTGACTTTCGGCATTTGCACCTTAAGGTGGTTTGGTAGCTACTCCTGACAGTCGCCACCGAGAGACCTACTCTCATCTATCATACAGCATAAACCTATCTGCATAGGTTGTTCAAGACACACTCGTCCCAGCACTGGCGACGGACGACCTATAGGGAGTCTGTACGTCCAGTGCATTGTTACTGGTCGTTTTTATTGTTTTTCAAAGGTAACTCTTTTGGCCAATCCACAAATCAAAAATCTAAAATCTTTTTTATCTACAACGTCCCGCTTGGCAATCTTTAAATCTCAAAATCTTCATCCCGTTTTGACGTCTTCCTCAATGACCAGTAACGGCCAAGTACATGCGATCGGGCGACTGATAAGGAGTCTGTCGTATGTACCATGTTATCACATGTTTTCTCTTTTCAGAATTTTTCACCCAGGTTTTTTAGTATTATTTTCATGCAAAAACTGGAATGGATATTCATTTTCTATTTTGTTTCTTTGATTTATTTCTCTATATGGAATGTAAAAGCCTTTAGAATGATCTGAAGACCAATTTAAATCAGAAGCTAACCTTAGTTTTTCAGGATTATAAATTCTCCAATTCAAGTATTTGGCGTCTTCATAGGGATCTTTTTCATTTAGGCATACAAGCTCTAACTCCCTTACATCAAGCTTAGTTTCTATTTTACCTGATTTAGTTAAGTGGTCTTCAACTGTTCCTGTCATGTATCCATAACTTTCGCTATTTGCCAAAGAGTAATCTATTTTCATATTGATTTTCCAATCTTTGATTTCTCCAAATTTCAATTTTGTAACAAGTAAGTTAAGCGAGTTAGAAAAACCACCATTTAAATAATCTCCTTCACCATCGAATTCTAAATTTTGTATATCTAGTATTGATTCGAATTTTAATTCAGTGACTAATTCGGATAAATTAAAGAAAGTTGTAAAATTACTTTTAGATTCTATTTCACCATAAAATGGATCATTGTAGGCAAATTCATTCATATATATTTCAACCCAAATATTATCAATCCAATTTCTCGTTTTATATCCATTGCTGATTTTACTACAAAGTTTGCCACCTGTTGGACTTATTTTGGAATATAAATCTTGAGTTATTTCTTCCCATTTATTCATAACTTCTTCTTTAATAATGTGTGATAACGTCAAGTACATGCGACGTGGTGGCGATTAGCCGGCATGTTCGTCATGTACATTGTTCTGCTTAGTGTTCTTTTTTTATTCGTTTATAATCCTTCAATATAACATTCAAAATATGGTCTTTCTCTATGGATTACCTTTTCGTCATAATCATCAGGTCGTTGAAAAAACGGAACTTTATGAGATTTCAAATCACCTGTTTTTGATATGTAACTATGGTTAATTATTTCTTGAATATCTGTTGCTTTATACCCATTTGGAATCTGAAAAAATTCCATTAAATATGAAGTACCAAAACCAAATATTTTACCGTCATTCATTTTTACAACAAATCCCGTCCAAGCCATAGTTGTTTCACCTTTGATTGTTTTTAAAATTTCTATTGGAAAAGCAAACGGACTTTTTTCAACTTTTTCGATGTCATAATCATTAATCTTATTTCCCCTTGTTACGAAAAGTTTGACTACTTCTCTAAAAGCATCTTTATCCTTTCCCCAATTGATAATTCCATTTCCCGATTTCTCTTGTTCAAACCGTTTTATAGCTTGGTCTATTTTTAGTTTCGGATTTCTGAATATTACAGCTGGAAGATATGTTCCATCTTTCAAATAAACTGATGCACGATAACCTAAACCAATATTTTGGTCTTCTAACGGCTCAATTTCGGATTTTAAAAATTTTACGATTTCTTCGGTTGTCATTTTCTTTATTTCATTAAGTAGAACGTCCCTGCACTGGCGACGGACGACCGATAGGAAGTCTGTACGTCCAGTGCATTGTTACTGGTCGTTTTTATTGTTTTTCAAAGGTAACTATTTTGGCCAATCCACAAATCAAAAATCTAAAATCTTTTTATCTACAACGTCCCGCTTGGCAATCTCAAAATCTCAAAATCTTAATCCCGTTTTGACGTCTTACTTAATGACCAGTAACGTCCAGCACTGGCGACGGACGACCGATAGGGAGTCTGTGCGTCCAGTGCATTGTTACTGGTCGTTTTTATTGTTTTTCAAAGGTAACTCTTTTGGCCAATCCACAAATCAAAAATCTAAAATCCTTTTATCTACAACGTCCCGCTTGGCAATCTTTAAATCTAAAAATCTTTATCCCGTTTTGACGTCTTACTCAATGACCAGTAACGTCCTAGGCTATGTGATGTTTTTGGCGATAGCCAAAATATCATCATAGACGTTGTTATGTGTAGGATATGAATCATCTCTTAAAAATTAATACTCTAAAATTTCTCAAATCAGTAACTAATAAATTACGTCCATCTTTGGAAACTGCAATTTTTTCGTCCCCATGACAGCTCGCAATTCTATTGCTGACATCAATAATGTAATCAAGGTTTCCCTTATTATTATATACTAGAATTTTGCATCCACTTGTCAAAATAAAAGTATTGTCAAATTGATCAATTGAAATTGACTGGAAATATTTATATTCTTCTGTATGATTCTCAGGTTTTATTACATAGTTTAAGAAGGCTCCATTTTTATCAAATTTTTGAATCGAATGATTCCAATATGCAATAGTTACTTGTTCTTCATTATTTACTGCAAAATCAACGACATAGGATTCATCTGACATTGGAATTACTGAATTAAAATAGATCGGAATACTTCCACTTATGGTTTTTGAAACTTGTTTTTCCCGATGACCAGATAAATAGTAACTATCGTCTTTAAACATTCCATTATGTGCTTTAACTACCAAGTTTGTTTTGTTAAAAAAAAAATCCAATGGATAGCTTGGGGGCCTTCTTATAAAATAACCTGATTTATCAATTGTTAAAATTGGAGCATCTTTAAGGTATGTCAAAAGGACTAAGTTACCTTCACTATCTTCACTAATATCTTGTATGCCTAAAGCACTTCCGTCCAAATTATTGGTTTTAAGAAAAATATCAATAAATTTTCCTTCCATATTAAATCTTTGAATAGTCGGTTTATCACCATTTACGATAAAGACAGAGTTATCATTACTTATAAATATTTGTCTGGGAGCTTTCAGACATTCGTCATAACTCCCATCCGTTCCCCAAGTTGTAACATATTTTTGATTTCTATCAAATTCAACAATTCCGTGCAATAAGGACTGGACTAAGACATGTCCTTTGGAATCAACTACAAAAGAATGTGGATAGACGATTTTCTTTTCTGTCACTGAATCGCTTCCAATTATAAATTTAAAGTCACCATTTAAATCAAAACATTGAATTCGATTTTTGTGTTTCTCACTTACATAAAGATGATTTTTACTGTCAATAAAAAGCCTTCCTTCTCCAATAAGTTCACCTTCTTTAGTAACAAAATTTATAAATTTACCCGTATTACTAAATTTATAAATTCTACTTTTTTCTTGAATTAAAATATAGTAATTCCCTAAACTATCCAAAGCTAAAGATGGTGAATGGTTTCTAACAAATTCTAATTCTACAGGCACAATTATATCAGTTGAACTAATTAAATTTCCAATTTTATCAAATTTATAAATTGTTTTATAGCTAATTCCATAAATATTATTAAATGAATCAAATGCTATATCTTCTACATCTGTTCTTGACTTTATGCTTTTTATAAAGACACCATCTGGTGTGAATTTATGTATAGGCCCTGCACCATATAAATATAGATTTCCTTCAAAATCTAGTTTAATTTTTCTACCACTTTTTAAAATGTTAAAATTAGATGTTGGGTTCTGACTTTTAATTAATTGATTTTCCTTGTAATCAAAAGATGTCCATTTCTTAATAAAAGTTCTATTACTGTCTAGCTTTATTAGTGAGCCACCAATTAGATCATAAATAAAAATGTTATTAAACTTGTCTATAGCAAGCTCTGCAAGACCGCTATTATATTGGAACTTTTTTTGATTTTCTGCAAAGCAGCTTATCTCACCAAAATATTCAAATTCTTGCGATAAAAGCGTAAAATTTAAAAAAAGTAATAATATCAACAAATGTATGTTTTTAATTTTCATCTATTGCTTTTGAAAAATAATACTCTAAACAAATCAACCACCATTTTTTTCTTTGAGGATTTTAACTTCTTACACATAACGTTTTGTGCATATGCCGTAGCGACCGAATGGGAGCTATGGACATTATGCACTTTGTTACATGGCGTTTTCTTTTTCATTTATTATCCAATACTTATAATTACTCCAGATTCTTCCTTTTCGCATTGTAAATAGAATATTTTTAGATTCATCAAATGAAGAAACAAATAATCATAATATTCACTATAATCTATTTCTCCAAATCTTGTGAATTGAGTTGAATTAAATGTCTTAATAAAATCATCTTTATTATCAATTGCAATTGATTTAAGGTATTTATTTATCTTTTTGACTGTTGCAAAATCAGTATAATTCAATAACCCATCAGGTTCGTAAGATTTATTGAGTTCATTACCATAAAAAGTAATTTCACCGATATTTGGTTTTAAATCGTCAACATGGATATCTTTAAAAACCTCCACTAAGTTTAGCCAGGATCTGTCTATATCTAAATGATTTTGAATTCCTTCTCTATTCGAAATAACTTCGTAGAAATTATTACTGCTTGAGCAAATTTTTTGCAAAACATTACCAGTTTGTTCTTTATTAATTTGGTAATAGTGAGCTAACATTCCCATTTGTACTCAGGTTTTACTTTTGTTTAATGCCATGTAACGTTTGTGATATGGAGCGGACGTAGCGATTGCAAGTCTGATCTCATATCACTTGTTATGTTTCGGTCTTTTTTCTTCAAAGAACGAATTGAATTTTGGGTTTTCTATTTCATTCCAATTGTTTTCTATGGTTCTTATGGGATAATATCCTTCGTAAAAGTTGTGTTTGTTATCTTTTATCCAATTATTTAATTCTATCCAATCTTGACTGGGAATTTCATTTAATTTTTGATTAATTGCGTTTTCATTATCAGTTGTATATACTATTGGATTAGGCATTACAAAATCCCAAAAATTTTGATCTTCGCAATTTTGATAGCCGCATGACGATGGAATTCTTTGATTTAGTTTATTATACTTTTTTGGCATTTCCATTTTGCAAACTCTTACTAATGGATATTTACCAAATCCCATACTTAAGTTTGTTAATACTGCTATTCTTGTTGGTTTTGTTGTTATGACAAGAGATGCATTTAATGTCCCCATATTATAATTGTCAATTGAGCCAATCGTGGAAAAATATTCGTAGAACAATACCCAAAATAAAAGAATAAGAATTCCCCAAGAGATTGTTAAAGATAGAAATAACAATAGTATAGCAATTAAGGCAATCTTGATATAATGTTTTTTTCGATTTTTGATATATGTCCAAGTATCAGCACTGAAGTTTGCTTGATTTGTAGCTCTAGCACTTGTATCAGTAAAAATACTCTTCGTTTTATGTAGTGGATTTATAAATACTTTTCCGTTTTCATAATCAATATGTATAAATTTTTCATCCTGTTCTTCTAATTGATTTTTTAAAGAGGGAATTTTATGATAAAGATCTTCTTCTTCCATTATCTGAAAGTCTTCTGGATTTGGATCAGTAAACTCATTTTCAATATAGAAGCTTTCTTTATCCTTTTCTGATATTGCAACCCACAGAATACCATTGCAGAATAAATAAGCAATTTTATTCCCTTGTACAACACTTGGCGATAATAGTATAGTTTTCATTTAATCCACATTATTCGTTCTAAAAGTTTTTGACTATATATAAATATTGGAAAGAACAATATAATTGATAAAATTATTCCACCCAATGATTGAGGTATTACAATATGATATGCTACAATTATTGACATTGCTAAAAATGACCAATGTTGATATTTGGTTACCTTTTCAAATAAATTTTCTGCTTTACTATTCATTGTCTATCTTTTTTTGACTGGAACATAACGTCTGGTGTATGCGTCGTTGCCAGTTTTTGCTGGCAATGATCGTCATACACATTGTTATCAATAGTTAACTATCAGTTCACCGTTTTCAAGTTTATTATAATTTACCGAATCTACTAATACCAATGCATGAAGTGAGTCCCATCCATTCTCATGTACACAAGCAAATTTATAGCCACCATCAATTTTTGACAATTCAAAATTAATTAGATTCACAAATTGAGAGAATGAATCAGAACCTTCTTTAAACTGAGTATTGTCAATACTTAATTTTACATTACTTTGATGTAAAGTAAAATTAATGTTCAATAATCTTATTTCTGTTTCTTCATTGAAAACAACAGAAGTTTCAATATTGGAAACTGATGGTGTTTTTTGCAAAGTATTTTTAACAATCGATTGCAAATAACCAAATTCAAATTTTTCATCGATTGGAAATTTTGGGACTTCATATTTTATTATCTCATAAACTTTTGGTAGTTTCTGAAATGATAATTTAGAAGTTTTTATTAGTTCGAAAATATCATCGGCCAACTTTACTTTTCTATAAATTGGACCAGGTTCGAAAATCAATCTATATATTTCACCGTTTTCATCAACTGCAATGTAAGATTTATCCCAGTCACCACCAGCTTTAAATATAATAAATGCACCTTTCTCCAATCCAAAATAACCTACCATTGAATTTAAACTAAATTCTTTTTGAAATTCCCTTTCGAAGTTAGAATAAGTGACCAACTCCAGAGGTGAATGAGCATTTTGAAGTTCAAAAACTACCTGAGTTTGAAAGGACAAGATTAAAGTATAAAATTTTAAGATTGTAGGATGTACCATTTTGAATTTACTTTTATTTAATTATTGATAACGGTCTAGTGATATGGATCGGACGCAGCGATAGCAAGTCTGATCTCATATCACTTGTTATCATCTGGCTTTCTTATTTCTGTAGTGGTCTTAGATTTTGTAAGAGCTGTTGTTTTTACTTTCACTCCACTTACTTCAACTTCGGAATTCATTAATAATTCTGTGTAATATAATTTATTGCTTTGGTTTTCAATATCGTATTGTATCAATCCACTACCTTTTCCTTCGACTATTAAATCTGTTTGTTCAATTGAAGTTTCAATTTTAATATCTTGTTCAATTGAGAAATAAGCAATTAAGTTAGATATCGAGTCTAGAAGATATTTATTGGTTACAATCATATCCATCATGACACCATTACCAGCTGGAAATTTGACTGGTGTATTAATAGTAAAAGATTCACCTTTTTTAATGTGTTCCTTTGGATATTCTATTTGATTTAAAATAGTTTTCATTCCTTGCTCAATAGTAGTCCGGAAAGATTCATCCTTTAAACCAATAATGGAATCGATTTCAATCTTAAGATCCTTAAGCACTTTACCATAAGCCTGAGCTCCTTGTAGTTTTTCGATACTTGAATTCTTTTCTTTTAATTTGGTTATGCTGCCCGTCAATTCAGTTTCTACTTTGTCATAAGTTGATTTGATTGTGAATTCTTGATTATAATTCATTATCCCAGTACGCATAGTAGAGACAATCAAATTTTTTGAATTTGAAGTAATTGGGTATTCAATACCTTTTGATTTAAGATTTTCAATTATAGCATTGTTTCCTACATATTCAATTATTGTATTATTTTCAGTATGAACTGAAGTTTTATACTCCATATTTGGCATTAAGGTTGGATTCATTAAGACTCCTTCCTTTTCTTGAGCTTTACAAGAGTTAAGAGGTAAGAAGAATGATATGTATATAATTATTTTCATATTTATTTTTGCTTGATGATAACGATCCAGCACTGGCGACGGACGACCGATAGGGAGTCTGTACGTCCAGTGCATTGTTACTGGTCGTTTTTATTGTTTTTCAAAGGTAAGTCTTTTGGCCAACCCACAAATCAAAAAATCTAAAAATCTTTTAATCTCCAACGTCCCGCTTAGCAATCTTTATATCTCAAAATCTTCATCCCGTTTTGACGTCTTCATCAATGACCAGTAACGTCCAAGGCTATGTGACGGCTGCCTGATAAGGCAGATGGCATCATAGCCAATGTTCTCGGTTCGTTTTTAATTTATCAATGCTCTATCGCCTTCAATTCCTTTTTTCACTCTTTCTTCGTATCCTTTAAAATAGAAAGGAATGTTATCTTCTTGCCCGTTTTCAAGTCGCATTTTAACTTTGTCGAATGCAATAATTGAAATTTCAAATTTTGGTTGACCTGTTACAAGAATTGGTTGGTTTAATTGTTCATACCAAAAATATTTACCGCCAAAATTTCGACGAGCCACTTCAAAAATATATCCACCTGCTTGTCCTATTAAATCACTCATCATTTCTTCATCAATTTCGTCTTTATTTTGATGGAATTGTTCAAGTAGTTCGTCAAGAACTTTCAGACTATTAACACTAAAATCTAATGTTCCGCCAAGTGCTTCGTTGTATGCTTCTACAATTCGTTCAGCATTGCCTGCCATATCTTGAATAAATTCCTTTTGAGTATCATCTATTTGGTTTGACTCTGATTGATGATCGTCTTCTTGGTTATTCTTACCTTTGAAAAATTTGAAAAATCCCATATACTATTTTATTTAAATTTTAATGACCGAGAACGTCCCTGCACTGGCGACGGACGATCGATAGGAAGTCTGTACGTCCAGTGCATTGTTACTGGTCGTTTTTATTGTTTTTCAAAGGTAACTCTTTTGGCCAATCCACCATTCAAAAATCTAAAAATCTTTTTTATCTACAACGTCCCGCTTGGCAATCTCAAAATCTCAAAATCTTCATCCCGTTTTGAAGTCTTCCTCAATGACCAGTAACGGATGTGCTTTGTGACGGTTTTCGGCGATAGCTAAAACTGTCGTCAAAACTTCTGTTATGGCTTCGTGATTTTCTCACTATCTACCTTTTTATTTGGTTCAAGATTTTTTAACCACTCTATAACACCTGGTTTACTCAAAGCTTCTTTTGCTCTTTTTGTTTTTTCAGGAAATAAATCTTCATTTGAATACTGGTCTAATGCGGGATTGTATTTTGAAAGTTTATTTGTTTTTACTTTTGTTGACATCTTTTAATTATTTCTTTAAAATGAAAAATCCTTGATAGTTTACTCCTTTTTTGAAACGTTCAAATCCTTGTTCAAGTTCCCCGTAGATTATGAAATCTTTTGAGATATAGTCATAAAACTTGTTAATGTTGATTTGATAAAGTCTGGTTCTACTTGTTGTACTTCCTGATAAATAAACGATTGCGTCTGGAAATTCTTTATAGAATGCATAAATCGTAAAAGCCACAGTGGCTAATACTCTGTCTGTATCACCATTGTTTGTAACTGCTTTGTCATCTATTGTTTCATGAGTAAGGTTCTTATCCCCAAAACCAAGATTGTAAACAAGTGGTTCATCATTAATCTTAGTATATTTTATGACTTTTACAATACTTCCTTTGCTACCAATACTGATGAACTCAAAATATACAGAGTTAACATTGTTTTCAATTTCATATCTTTCTATATCCATATTTTACTACTTCAAAACCTTATATCTCTGATCTCCGACCACAAAGATACCTATTACTGTTGATAGGGCAGAAATATTTATAATGTTTTGTTCCTTTTTCAAATACAGTAACCTAATTATCTTCGGTTGCACTTAAAGTCACGATATCAATGAAAGGTTTTCAATAAATGCTATTTTATGTTCACCAAAATTTCCACCAAGGCTTACTTTCAGGTTCCTCTTCAAAAAATCCATCAGGTATCTCTCCTTCAAAACTCATATATTCTTTAACTGCAATGGCAGTATAATGGTATAAGTTATCTTCTTCACCATTCTGAATTCTATTCAATACTCGGTGAGCTGGATACATTTCTGTTCCGTTAGCAGAAACCACTTTCGCATTGATTAAAGCGTTCCTATCTTTAGTATTTAATATCCACTTTGAACCTTTTGTGTTTTTTATAACAACTTCACCAATGTACGAACTAATTGCAAACAATTTATAATCAATTTCTTTAGCAAAAAAACCTTTAGGATTTGGGTGCCCATCATTAAAATTAGTAACAATTAGATTTTCAATCTTTTCTATGCTCTTGACAGTGTAATCAAGATCAACTCCCATTTTGCTACATTCTTTAATTAACCAGAATTGTGAATATTGAATTTGTTTTTTAAATGATATCATATTTTTATTATTAGATTTTAGATCATATTTAAATTTTCACCCTATCATGAGCCATAACGTCCCAGCACTGGCGACGGACGACCGATAGGGAGTCTGTACGTCCAGTGCATTGTTACTGGTCGTTTTTATTGTTTTTCAAAGGTAAGTCTTTTGGCCAATCCACAAATCAAAAATCTAAAA
>JAGNSF010000220.1 GCA_017988155.1 Flavobacterium sp.
CTGAATTCATAAACCGTTAATCAATAATCATAATTCAAATGACATACGAAGGGGTTTTAACTAAAATGCAAACTGAATTTGGGGATCCAATTCAATATTATCTTGTTTTTGAAGATAGCTTTTTGAATGTCAATCAATTATTGGGGAAACCAATGGAAATCAATTTTGTTGGTTTTCAATGTTTGAATTGCGGGAAGAAGAAAAAAATATTCCGACAAGGTTTTTGTTATGATTGTTTTTATTCGAGTCCCGCCGTTGGTGATTGGATTATGAAACCTGAATTGAGTACAGCTCATTTAGGAATTGCCGATCGTGATTTGGAATATGAAGAAAAAGTTCAATTGCAACCGCATATTGTGTATTTGGCTTTGTCAAGCGAAGTCAAAGTGGGAGTTACTCGAAAAACACAAATGCCTACGCGCTGGATTGATCAAGGTGCAAGTCAAGCCATAGCCATAGTTGAGGTGCCAAACCGTTATTTAGCAGGTATTACAGAAGTTGCTTTGAAAAATCATTATGCCGATAAAACGAATTGGCGAAAAATGTTAACTAATACTTTCGAATCGGTTGATTTAATTGCTGAACGATTGAAAGTAGAACATTTAATTCCAACAGAGGTCCAGGAGTATTTTTACAATCAGAAAATTGATTTATATGAAATGCATTATCCGGTTTTAGAATATCCTAGCAAAGTAACCAGTTTGAGTTTAGATAAAACACCGAATTTTCAAGGAAAATTAATCGGAATCAAAGGACAGTATTTGCTTTTTGAAGGCGGAATAGTCTTTAATATTCGCAGTTCAGAAGGCTATGTTGTGAAAATTGAGATTTAAAAAAAACAGCTTCTAAAATTTAAAAGATTAGAAGCTGTTTTTATTTATTGAATATTAATTTCAAATGGCATTCGGGCCTGAATTCCTTTGTAGCTTTGGACACGTTTGATTTGTTCTATTACCTTATAGTTTTCTTCGCCAATTTCTTCTTTAATCCAACGTTCTTTGGATTTTGCAAAAGGGAAATTTTCTAAGAATTCCTCAAAATTCTTTTCAAATTCCGGATAATTTTTGGTGTTGTAATTTTTGGTTTTAGACAAGCTTGCTGCTTCTTTTATGGCGTCATCTAAACCGCCAATTTTGTCAACTAAACCTAACTTTAAAGCATCAGCACCCGTCCATACTCTACCTTGTGCTATAGCATCGACTTGTGCAAAAGTCATTTTTCTTCCTTGAGCTACATGAGAAACAAATGTTTTATAAATATGCTCAACTCCTTCTAAAGTGACCGCTTTGAATTTTTCATCAATAGGTGAAAAGGGATTGTAATTTCCTGCATTTTGATGTGTATTAACTTGCTCAGAATGAATCCCCATCTTTGTTGACAAGCCACTAAAATTGGGTAACATCCCAAAAACGCCAATAGATCCTGTAATAGTGTTGTTTTCCGCAAAAATTTTATTGGCATTACAAGCGATATAATATCCGCCTGAAGCTGCATAATTCCCCATTGAAACAACAACTGGCTTTACTTTTTTTGTCAATTCAATTTCTCTCCAAATTAAGTCAGAGGTTAACGCATTACCGCCTGGGCTATCAATGCGAAGAACAATTGCCTTCACATCATCATTATTTCGAGCCTCTTGAATTGAACGACGCATAGCACCTTCTCCAATGACATCGACATCGCCTTCTCCACTTTCAATATCACCCTGTGCATAGATAATCGCAATTTCATCAGTGGCATCAGTAGGAATTGATGTTGTAATGAAATTTTGTGTGTAATCAGCAATCGAAACCGTTTCGTATTCGTCTTTTGAATCTACTTTTAACAACTTTTTTATAGCATTATGGTAAACATCTTCGTAAGCAACAATGTCGACTAGTTTTTGCGCTTTAGCCATTTCAGGTGTTCTAGCTAAAAGTCCATTTGCAATTTCATTTAGTTTTTGAACAGATAAATTCCTGCTTTTAGCAATGTCTACAATTACTGAACTCCAAATTGAATTCAACAAAGCTGTAATTTGTTCTCTATTGGCGTCACTCATTTTATTTTCAAGGAAAGGCTCTACAGCGCTTTTGTATTTTCCGTGTCGAATGACTTCCATTTTGACACCGGTTTTGTCTTGAAAATCCTTGAAAAATAATAGATCAGAAGATAGTCCTTTAAATTCCATTTCGCCAACAGGGTTAAGATAAATTGTATTAGCAACAGAATTTAGATAATATTCTTTTTGAGAATAGGCATTGGCATAAGCCATAACAAACTTTCCAGATTTTTTAAAATCTTCCAAAGCATCTCTAATAGCTTTACTTTGTGCCATTCCAAGTGAAGAATAGTTGTTTAAAATAGAGATTCCTTTGATGTTTTCGTCAGTTTTTGCAGCTGTAATCGCTGAAATTACATCAGTCAATCCAATTTGTTTTTCATTTGAAAATGCGGTTACCCATGGGTCTGAGAATTTTCCAGCATAATCAAATTGTACATCAGCTAAATTCAATTCTATAACCGAATTTTCTTTAACAGTTACACTTTGTTCGTCACCACCAAAAATGGCGCCTATAAATACTATTCCAAAGAAGAATAGCATTGTGAAAACAAAAATACCGACAATGGTAGCTAATACATTTCCTAAAAATTTCATAATAATCTAATTTGTTTATAAGTAGTACTTGGGATTAAAATGTTACACAATTTGATTTCTAAAATTGAAATTTAATTATTAACACCTCACACAAATATAACATTCTTTTACTTAATTTGCAGCCGTTATGAAATCACAACACCAAGTCGTTTTATCCATAGGAACTAATCAAGGGGATCGTTTGAAAAACATCGAAAGCTGTTTGCAAATGATTCATCATGAAGTAGCTACGGTGGTTAGAGTTTCTAAACTATATGAAACACCTTCCTGGGGTTTTGAAAGTGATGCGTTTTATAATTGTGCTATTTTGGTACATACTTTCGATTCGGCAGCTATAATTTTGTCAAAATTATTGAAAATTGAGCAGCAGATGGGAAGGTTGAGAGCTGAAACGCCGGGTTATCAATCTCGAGTTATTGATATTGATATTGTAGCATTTGATAATAAAATTGTTAATACAGAACAATTACAGATCCCTCA
>JAGNSF010000042.1 GCA_017988155.1 Flavobacterium sp.
GTGCGGCTAAGGTAATTGCCAATTATTCAAACAAGCCAGCTTTTACCATTCATAAAAAAATCTATTTTCCTAAGAAATCTTCTGGAGGAGGTGTTTCGTTTACGTTACAGCCTAATAAACATAAAAACACTATTTTCATTGTTGATGAAGCCTCGATGATTTCTGACGCAAATTCGGATTCTAAATTGTATGAAAATGGTTCTTTGTTGGATGATTTGATTTCGTATGTGTATTCGGGAACCAATTGTAAAATGATTCTGTTGGGAGACACTGCGCAGCTACCTCCGGTTAATTTAGATATCAGTCCAGCATTAGATACCCATACTTTGGCAGTGCATTATGATAAAGAAATTGAGTCTATTGAATTGGACGAAGTGATGCGTCAGGAAGAAAGTTCAGGGATTTTATTTAATGCGACAGAATTACGAGAGTTATTGAAAGATAATTTTGTTACTGATTTTCAGTTTGATGTAAAAAAATATAAAGATATAGTACGATTGACAGATGGCTATGACATTCAGGACGCTATTCAGTCTGCTTATAGCAATTACAGTATAGAAGATACGGCGTTTATTGTTCGTTCCAATAAAAGAGCCAACCAATATAACGAACAAATTCGAACCCGAATTTTAGACCGAGAAAGCGAATTGTCTACAGGAGATTTTTTGATGGTAGTAAAGAACAATTATTTTTGGCTAAAAGATTCAGATGAAGCTGGTTTTATTGCCAATGGTGATATAATTGAGGTTTTGGAAATATTTGGTATTCAAGAATTGTACAGTTTTCAATTTGCCAAGGTAAAAATCCGTATGGTAGATTATCCTGATCAAAAGCCATTTGAAACGGTTTTACTTTTGGATACCATAAAAAGTGAATCGCCTTCTTTGACCTATGAAGAGTCCAATCGTTTGTACCAAGAAGTGCTCAAAGATTATGAAGGTGAAACTAAATTCAAGCAATTCCAGAAAGTAAAAAATAACGACTATTTTAATGCCTTGCAAGTCAAGTTCTCCTATGCAATTACCTGTCACAAATCGCAAGGAGGGCAGTGGAACACCGTTTTTATTGAACAACCGTATTTGCCTGACGGAATCAATAGCGATTATATTCGATGGTTATACACAGCTATGACACGGGCTAAAAACAAATTGTATTTGATTGGTTTTAAAGATGAAAGTTTTGTTGAATAATTTTAGAAAGTTCTTCTGATGAATAATTTAAACGATTTACATTCTATATCTGGAAGTTTTTCAACTACCGATAAAATGCCTGTTTTATTTTTGGGTCACGGAAGCCCAATGAATGCCATTGAAGAAAATCAGTTTGTGACTGGTTTTAGGAATTTGGCAAAAACACTTCCACAACCGAACGCCATTTTGTGTATTTCAGCCCATTGGTATACCAAAGGAACCAAAGTAACGGCTATGGAAATGCCAAAAACAATTCATGATTTTGGAGGTTTTCCACCCGAATTATTTGCGGTTCAATATCCTGCTAAAGGGAGTCCTGAATTGGCTTTGGTAACTAAAGAATTAGTACAACCTATTGAAGTTGAATTAGATGATACCTGGGGTTTGGACCACGGAGCCTGGAGTGTAATTAAACATTTATATCCTGCAGCTAACGTTCCGGTGATTCAATTAAGTATAGATTATACAAAACCACCAGAATATCATTTTGAATTGGCTAAACAACTCAGAGATTTGAGATACAAAGGGATTCTAATTGTGGGCAGTGGAAATATTGTACATAACTTGCGATTAGTTGATTTTCCAAATTTTGACAAAGACAATTACGGATACGATTGGGCAATAGAAGCCAGAGAAACAATCAATAATTATTTATTGGACTGCAATTTTAAACCTTTGTTTGATTACGAAAGGCAAAGCAAAGCCTTGCAATTAGCCATTCCAACGCCAGAACATTTTTTACCTTTGATTTATACGTTGGGATTAAAAGAAAAGAAGGAAGAACTCAGTCTATTCAATGATAAATTAGTAGCGGGATCTTTGAGTATGACTTCGGTGAAGATTGTTTAGATAGGTTTTTTAGGAAAATGGTATATTTGGAAAATTATTTTAAGATTAATAATTAGTGTTTTTAAATTTGGAACAAAATAGTTGCAAATAATTAAAACTTTTTGACTTACTGCCTTTGTGGCAAATTATATGCAAATGAAAATAATAGCCGTCATACCCGCACGTTATGCTTCAACGCGATTCCCAGCCAAATTAATGCAAGATTTGGGAGGAAAAACAGTGATTCTTAGAACTTATGAAGCTGCCATAGCGACTAAGTTGTTTGATGATGTTTTTGTTGTTACTGACTCCGATATCATTTTTGATGAGATTGTTTCTAATGGAGGAAAGGCAATAAAAAGTATCAAAGAGCACGAGTCGGGGAGTGATCGTATAGCCGAAGCGATAGAACATTTAGATGTTGATATTGTAGTCAATGTACAAGGAGATGAGCCTTTTATAGATGCTGACCCCTTGCAAAAAGTAATTGAAGTATTTCAAAAGGATTCGGCTAAGCATGTAGATTTAGCTTCTGTAATGCGTGAAATTACCAATGAAGATGACATCAATAATCCGAATAATGTAAAAGTAGTAGTAGATCAAAATGGATTTGCTTTGTTTTTTTCCCGTTCGGTGATTCCGTATCCAAGAGAGAAAAATGTAGGCGTACGTTATTTTCAGCACATCGGAATTTATGCATTTAGAAAACAAGCGTTACTTGATTTTTACAGCCTGCCAATGCAATCTTTGGAAGCCTCAGAAAAACTAGAACAATTACGCTATTTGGAATTTGGTAAACGCATCAAAATGGTCGAGACAACTCATGTAGGCATTGGAATTGACACTCCCGAAGATTTAGAAAAAGCTAGAAAAATGCTTTAATTAATCGAGATTTTCGTGATCAAAATACCCTTTGTTTTTTACTTTAGTAGAGAAAAAATTCAAAAACAGTACGATAAAGAATAAGAAAAGTAAGGCTTGAGTACTTACTAAAAACTTACCCATTGTTAGCACTGGATGAAAATCACCATATCCAATTGAGGAAGAGGTTATAATACTAAAGTAAACCGCATCAAACCAATGTTCAAAAGGTTTGTTTAAATAATTACCGCAAGAATAAAAAACGGCATACGCCAATACAATTTCTAAATAATTAAAAAATAATAATAACATCGATCTTCTGTACGATCGTGGTCTTGAGAATAAATCAGAGGCAAAAATCAAAGTTGGGATGTAGAAAATAGTTTCTAAAAACAAATACGTCATTACTATAACTACCCAATCAATAAAGTGCCATTGGTATATCAAGATTACTATAGGAAAAATAACCTTGAGTAGAATGTAAGTGTCAATTGCTAAATCTTGGTATTCGATTCCTTTTTTTCTTGAAAAATACTTGATATAGATACCCGGAAATAATAATTGAGAGGAAGAAAGTAATAATCTGAAAATTTTCTCAATACCATTATCATCTTGATGATCGTTATTCCAAATGGATTTGATGTTTTGAATCCTTTTTTGGATTGGATTGCATTCAGCCTGCTGTCCATGAGATGACTTTCCTAAAAATAATTTCCTAACTGTTTTTCTCATTATGCTTTAAATTATACAGATACAAGTTACTAAAAATGTTTTTATTTAATTCGTTCAATTATGATTAATTCATTGTGGTTTTCAACTCTAGGTAATGTTTTTAATTTATAATTAGGTTGGTAAAATTCTTCGCAATATTTATTATTTCTTTGATTATCATTTTTATTTAACACCATAGTATTAAATAATATAAAGCCTTTGTATTGAAGTAAAGAACAAAGTCTTTGAGTAAAGAAATTTTCAAACAAAAAACCTGGCATTTTAGTATCTTGAAAAACATCCACGATTATTAAGTCGTATTTTTCATTGGCTTGTAATACAAATTCAAATGCATCTGCAATCACTATGGTAAGATTTTTAATTTCATCTAAATGGAAATAGGTATTGGCTATTGTGATAATTTCTGGATCAATTTCAACTCCTGTAATAGCTCCTTTAAAATTGATTTCATGAGATAAAGTCTTGATTACACTTCCGCCCGCGACACCCAGAACTAGAATTTTTTTCATTTTTTGGATTTGGCGAAAGCCAATAGTTTTCAACCCTAATCGTAAAATTCGTTGTAAACTTCCGTAAGAATAATTAGTATTCTCGGAGTCCATCATTAATTCACCATTTGCCCAAGTAATCTCAATTGTTTTACTCCAAGCCGATTTGGTTTTAAAAATTGGTATCGGAATGAGATAACTCAGGAGTTTACGAATCATAAAGTGGGGATTTATTCAAAAATAAGATTTTATTTGTTTTTATTTGTACTAAATTTTAAAAAGAATGAAGAAGCTTTTCTATAAATGGGTATTTTTCAAACTCATGGGCTGGAAGATTGTTGGAACAATTAACCCAGAAATAAAAAAATGCGTCATGATGGTGATGCCTCACACGAGCGCGCACGATTTTTATTTAGGCATTTTTACAAGAGGTATTGTTGGTCTTGAAATGAATTTTGTAGCCAAAAAGGAATTATTTCGATTTCCCTTTGGGGCCTACTTTAGTTATATGGGAGGAGCAGCACTAGATCGAACAGGCGGATTGAATAAAGTAGATTCGATTGCTGCAATTTTTGAGAAGAAAGAAACCTTTCGATTAGCAGTTGCTCCAGAAGGTACTCGTAAATACGTGAGCGAACTGAAAACGGGTTTTTATTACATTGCCTTGAAGGCGAATGTTCCGATAATACCTGTAGCCTTTGATTTTGGTAAAAAAGAAGTACGATTTGGACTACCAGTTATTCCTTCTGGTGATTATGATCAAGACAGTAAGCTTCTTAGCCAACATTTCGTAGGAGTAACTGGAAAAATTTCAGAATATGGCTACCGAGTTAATTAGGTTTAAATTCCTTAAATGTACCATCCTTATAAAAGAATACAATTTTCTCGACCTCATTTGAAAAAGATTCCTGTTTATTGGTCTTTTTTATTGCTGCTGGAGCGGTAATCGTTTTTTCATCAGATACATTTGAAAATAAATTTGCATTGATAGCTTCATTATTTTGAGCTGTATGTATTGTATCAGTAGTTTTAATTTCGTTGTTTGTTTTTGGAAACGTTCCTTTACCATTTAATATCCAATATAAATCTACTTCTGGAAACACTTCTAAAATTTTAAGAATAAAATCCAAACTTGGTTTGTTTCGTCCGGATAGGAGGTGTGATAAACTAGAGCGTTGTACTCCAATTTTATCTGCAAAAGAAGAAGCATTTAAATTGTAATATTCCAGTATAGTTTCTAGTCTTTTTACGAAATCGTCTATGTTTACCATTGTATAAGGAGCTATAAATATTGTTTGTTTACAAATGTAAATAAAAGAAGATTAATAAGGATAAAAAATACAATAATTTCAATATAGTAGCTTTTGAATATTTAAATATTCAATAGATATAAGCAGTTTTAAAAATTTGATTTTCATACATTAAAATGCAAAAAATATTTTGTTTACAGAATACAATTTATGCTAGAGTAAAGTATATATAGAAAGCGCTATAACTGTTTACAATATTAAATTAATCACTTCAAAAACAATTTACAATTGTAAATATAAAGATGTTTACTTTTGTAAAATCAAATTATGAACTATGAATTTAGAAGCGTTATTTGTTCAAAATAAAGAACAATCTATTGAAGGTCGATATATTACTTTAGAGCATATTGAACCGATTTTGCAACGATTAAATACAGAAAAACAATTAAAGGAAATTGGAAAATCTGTTTTAGGCAAACCAATTTACAGTTATAATATTGGTTCCGGTCCTATTAAAATTTTACTTTGGTCACAAATGCATGGTGATGAAAGTACTACTACTAAGGCTTCTTTTGATTGTTTTAATTTTTTTAAAACCAATTCTTACGAATCACAACTTTACCTAAAGTCATTTACAATTCAGTGGATTCCGATGTTGAATCCTGACGGAGCAGCTTTGTATACAAGAGAAAATGCAAATTTAATAGATTTGAATAGGGATTCTCAAGAGCAATCGCAGCCTGAAAGTCAAATTTTAAGATCCGTATTTGAAACCTTTAAACCTGACTTTTGCTTTAATCTACATGACCAAAGAACTATATATAGTGTGGGGCAAACAAACAAGCCGGCTACATTATCTTTTCTTGCGCCGTCATACAATTTAGAATGTGAAATAAATACTACAAGATTAAAAGCTATTAATGTAATCGCGGGTATAAATGAGGTTTTACAAAAATTTATTCCAGGTCAAATAGGAAGGTTTAATGACTCTTTTAATTTCAATTGTGTAGGTGATACTTTTCAGTTTTTTGGTGTCCCAACAATTTTGTTTGAAGGAGGGCATTTTCAAAATGATTACCAAAGAGAAGAAACTAGAAAATTTTTATTTTTTGCTATGATTACTGCTTTTAGGCTAATTTACGAAAACGATATAGTTCACAATAGAATTGAAGATTATTTGAATATTTCACAAAATAATCCTGTTTTTTGTGATTTATTGTATAAAAATATCAAAATTAATTATGATGGTAAAGAAAAAATCATCAATTTTGCAGCACAATATAAGGAAGAAATTATTGATGGTAAGGTTGTATTCAATGCTTACATTGTTCAAATTGATAATTTAGATTATTGTTTTGGACATCAAGAGTTTGACGCTAATGGTGCTTTATATTCTGATAAATATGGGAATTTTCCAAGATTAGATCATTTGGCTAATTTTTGTTTGGGAGATTTAACATTTGAGAATGGATTGATTAAGTCTTAAATTAATGCTATTTAAGATAGTAAATAACTTTAATTTTAATTATTATGAGTAAGTTTCGTTTAGATGAAGTAGATCATCAAATCTTAGATATGTTGATTGACAATACTAGAGTTCCATTTACGGATATTGCAAAAAAATTATTAATTTCTGCAGGTACTGTGCATGTAAGAGTTAAGAAAATGGAAGATGCTGGAATTATTATGGGTTCTTCTCTTGTACTTGATTACGATAAATTAGGTTATTCTTTTATAGCTTATGTAGGTGTGTTTCTAAATAATACTTCCCAAACAAAATTTGTTTTAGAAAGAATTAATGAAATTCCGTTTGTTACTGTGGCATCTGTAACAACTGGTAAGTTTAATATTTTCTGTAAAATTAGAGCTAAAGATACTAAGCATGCTAAAGATGTAATTTTTATGATTGATGATATCGACGGTGTATACAGAACAGAAACAATGATTTCATTGGAGGAAAGTATTAACGATAAGAAGCGCTTGATGCATACGATTTTTAAAAATATGTAATACTTGACGCTATATTTATATTATAACCTCAAGTTTATTCTTGGGGTTTTTTTATGCCAATTGATTTAACTACAACAACTAACTTTTACTTCATTTATGTATACACTTCCTAAAATTGAACGTTTTAATCAAGATGTACTTTCTAAATACCATATTTATAATAGTGTATTTATAACGCTACCATTTGATTCTATTGACAATACAGGGGTTTTACTTCCTTTATTTACAGATGTTTGCGACACTGGATTTAAAAAACAAGAAACTCCGGTAGAAATTGTTGATTTTTTTACAAAGAAATACTTACCAACAGATTCTGAATCGGATAAGATTGATTTGATGTTTCGATTTATCCAATACATAGAACGTCAAATTGTACTTTTTGATGCGATTGAAGATGCGTCATTTTCAAAAGTTAATAACATGGAGGGTAGAGGCTCTTTGCGTGATATTAAAGAAAAGTCGGATAATAGTAACAATCAGGTTGAATTAACGGAGTTTTTAGAAAACTTTAATGTTAGAACTGTTTTAACAGCACATCCAACTCAATTCTACCCAGGTGCAGTTTTGGGGATTATCAATGATTTAACAGATGCAATTCGTAATAATAACTTGCTAGGAATTAAACAGTTATTAGCTCAGTTAGGAAAAACCCCATTTATTCAAAATGAAAAACCAAATCCCTATGACGAAGCGGTAAGTTTGATTTGGTATCTTGAAAACGTTTTTTATGAAACGGCAGGAGAGATGGTCCATTATTTAGAAAAGAACTTATTTAATGGAAATTCAATCAATAATCCTTTGATTAAACTTGGTTTTTGGCCTGGTGGTGATCGTGATGGAAATCCTTTTGTAACAACGGATATTACTTTGAAAGTAGCAGATCGTTTGCGAACTTCAATATTGAAATGTTACTACATTGAAATGAGAAATTTGAAACGAAAGTTAACATTCTCAGGTGTTGATACTTTAGTTTCTGAATTGGAACAGAAATTATATCGTTCCGTTTTTTATTCTAAAGGAGAAATATTTATTACTCTTGAAGAATTTAAAACGCAACTTAAAAAAATACGATTAATAATTGTAGAACAACATCAATCGTTATATGTAGATCAGTTAGATGCGCTATTAATTAAGGTGAATTTATTCGGATTTCATTTTGCTACATTAGATATTCGTCAAAATAGTAAAATTCATAATGGTGTTTTTAAAGAGGTTGTTGATTATTATTTGGAAAAAGGTAGTTCTATTTTTCCTGCTAATTATTTTGAACTTTCAGAAAAAGAAAAATTCGATGTGCTATCAAATGTATCTGGAGATCTAAATCCAGCTGATTTTGAGAACGAAATGACAAACTCTACTTTAGGTTCTATTCAGGCGATAAAAACAATTCAGACAAATAATGGGGAGTTTGGTTCCAATCGTTACATCATTAGTAATAACGAAAGTGCGCTAAATGTGATGGAAACATTTGCTCTATTCAAATTAAGTAATTGGTATGCTCCAACAGTAGATATTATTCCATTATTTGAATCAGTTGATGATTTACAGAACGCACACGAGATTATGGAAAAGTTGTACACTAATCCAGCGTATGCAAAACATTTGAAATCGAGAAATAATAAACAAACAATCATGTTAGGTTTTTCTGACGGAACTAAAGACGGTGGTTATTTGATGGCTAATTGGAGTATTTATAAAGCTAAAGAGTCTTTAACCGAGATTTCAAGACAATATGGAATCAAAGCGATTTTCTTTGACGGTAGAGGAGGTCCTCCAGCTCGTGGTGGAGGTAAAACACATAAATTCTATGCTTCATTAGGACCAAAAATTGAGAATAATGAAATTCAAGTAACGGTTCAAGGTCAAACTATTAGTTCTAATTTCGGAACCTTAGATTCGTGTCGTTATAATTTAGAAAACTTGTTGAGTGCCGGTGTTACTAATCAGGTTTTTGCTAAAGGAAGAAATGAGCTAACCATTGATGAAAAGGCTATTTTAGATCAATTAGCAGAATTGGGTTATGAAAAATATTTAAGTTTTAAAAACCACCCAAAATTCATTCCGTATTTAGAAAAAATGAGTACGCTAAAATATTATGCAAAAACTAATATTGGAAGTCGTCCTTCAAAACGTAGTAAATCAGAAACCTTAGACTTTGCTGATTTGCGTGCAATTCCATTTGTGGGATCTTGGAGTCAGTTAAAGCAAAATGTACCTGGTTTTTTTGGAGTAGGTACTGCTTTAAAACATTTTGAAGACACCAATCAATGGGATAAAGTACAAGATTTGTATGACGGTTCTTTGTTCTTTAAAACCTTATTAGAAAACAGTATGATGTCATTAGCTAAATCCTTTTTCCCATTAACTGCTTACATGAGTAAGGATCCTGAATATGGTGATTTTTGGAAAATTATTTATAATGAATTTTTAGAAACTAAAAGATTGTTATTGAAAATTGCAAGACATAAAGAGTTAATGGAAAACTATCCTGATGGCAAAGCTTCTATTGACATAAGAGAACGTATTGTCTTGCCATTGTTAACAATACAGCAATATGGTTTAACCCGAATTAATGAGTTATTGAAACAAAAAAATCCAGATGAAAAGTTGATAAAAGTGTATGAGAAAATCGTAACACGTTCCCTTTTCGGTAATACCAACGCTAGTAGAAACTCTGCTTAATTAATAATTATGAGAACAAGTCAGTTAGAACAAAATGAATATCCTCCTTATTGCGTAACTTATTTTCAAGCAGCTGGAGAAGTTGAATTAGTCGAAGAACTTGAAATCTGTTTACACGATTTTATTCGGTTTGTTCAAAATTTACCAATGGACAAATTTGATTATCGTTACGCTGAGGGAAAATGGACAATAAAAGAGATAATTCAACATATTATTGATACAGAGCGAATTCTAGCCTATCGTGCTTTACGTATTTCTAGGAATGACAGTACGCCTTTGCCTGGTTTTGACGAGAATAGTTATGCCGATAATACTGCAGCAAATACAAGAAGCTTACAAGATTTATTAACAGAATTATCTGCAGTTCGCCATTCTAATTTGTTGTTATTTAAAAGTTTTTCTAAAGAACAGCTTTTAAGTAGAGGTATTGCTTCAGACCAACCTATCTCTGTTCGAGCTATTGGTTTTATGTTAATTGGTCACCAAAAGCATCATCAAAAAGTGTTTGCAGAACGATATTTATAATAGTACCAATTCTACTAACTAAAAAAGGCTTCCTATCAAAATTAGGAAGCCTTTTTATATTTTACTGAATAACTAATTATTCATCATCTTCGTCATCATCATCTGCAATATCCTCAAATTTTGCATCTTCGTCATCATCACCATCTTCAGGATCGCTATCCTCTTTATCTAGATTTTCATCTTCAGAGTCGTCATCTGAATCATCTTCCTCTAGATCAAGTTCTTTAATTGGTTCAACTGCTACGTTTAGGATTTCATCATCCTCATCATAGTTTTCAATTCGATCAGAAAGTTTTGTACTAACTTTAACTAAATAAATAGTGT
>JAGNSF010000221.1 GCA_017988155.1 Flavobacterium sp.
AAGCGCATATTGCGGTTTATGACCCTAAGGTCTCTGCTGTTAAAGTAGTGGCAGATTTGGATTATTTGGAAACACGTTCGCATGATGCGAATGTGGCTCAAGTACAATCGTTCTCTACTGCGTATGAGGCTTGCAAGGGTGCTCACGCCATTGCAGTGTTGACGGAATGGGATGAATTTACCGCTTACAATTGGCAACAAATTTATGATGGGATGCAAAAACCCGCTTTCTTATTTGACGGACGCAATTTGTTGAATCGTACCGAATTGGAAGCCATTGGCTTCGTTTACCAAGGTATTGGGGCTTAATTTTTTTGACTTTTAAATAATTACTAACCTTGGCGCGGTAGCGTCTTTGTGGCAAAAAAATATGAACTGGTACGTACTCTATACAAAACCCAAATGGGAGAAAAAAGTGGCCGAGCAATTACAAGCTATCGGGATCGACTGCTATTGTCCTTTGGTCATCAAAGAGCGCCAATGGTCTGATCGTAAAAAGAAGGTCGAAGTGCCTTTGTTTAATTCCTATGTTTTTGTGCATCTAGATGAGAAGGACCGTTCTTTGGTTTTTGATTCTCCAGGTGCGGTGCGGTATTTGTTTTGGTTACAAAAACCGGCCATTGTTCGCGAAGATGAAATTGCTACCATCAAAAAATGGTTGAATGCCCCAGATGTTGCCGAAATTGAAGTAAGTTCGTATCAAGTGGGCGATACTATTGAAGTCGATTCAGGTCCTTTTGTGAATCACAAAGCAGTGGTTCAAAAAGTAACCAACTCTCATTACATTCTCGTTTTGGAATCCATGGGATATGTGTTGAAGATGAAGCATAAATAACTGTTGTCAGTTATCGGTTATCGGTTGTCTGTCATTGCGAACGTAGGGAAGCAATCTATAATTTGCCACGAGGGCGCTAGGGCACGAAGGTTTTAATTTATGTTTCGGTTATCAGTTGCCTGTTCGATGTTCAACATTCGTTATTCTTCGTTCTTTATTCCAAGTTTAATCCTAATCAATATTTACTTTTTTTAAAACTATATAAGGTATTGTAAGAAAGTATCTTAAGTGTATACGAATTTGCTACATTATCAAATTACTATATTTTTAGTGAGACTTTGAATCTTCTTTGCGCTCTTTGTGGTTTAATAATTTTGAACCATATAAGTCATATAAGAAAATATAAGAAAGTCGCTTCGCTATATTTAAGACTATTTAAGTAGTATATCCTGAACACTTATAGCTGATTACTGATCACTTATCTTCAATTATAAATATCAGTATTGTTCCATATTCAAATTACTCAATTGCTACATTTTTAGTGAGACTTTGAGCCTTCTTTGTGCTCTTTGTGGTTAAACTTAAATTTCGTACATCTAACATCGTACATCGTAAATTTGAAACCATATAAGTCATTTAAGTCAATATAAGAAAGTCGCTTCGCTTTATTGAAGACCATTTAAGTAGTATGTCCTAAACACTTACAATTGATTACTGATCACTTCTCTTCAATTATACATTTTAGAATTGTTACATTTTCAAATTTGCACATTTATAAATCGTAAATCGTAAATCGTATATCTTTTCCCTCCCTAAATTTAGTGATATTTTTGTATAATTTGTATGGGGGCTTTTTGATTTTTAATTGATTATTAGTATTTTAGGTGATTAATAGGGGGTATGAATATTTTATAATATACTGATGCATTAAAAAAGGGAACTTATATCAGCTTATTTTTACTACTTTTGCAATGCTTAAAAATTGTCTTTTTCAGTACCTGTGATGGGACTGGAAAAGGCGAAGCCGTGGAATAAAATCAAAGAGTTTTAATTCAATCTGAAATTATGAATAATAAACAAAGAGTAGGAATTACCTTCAGTGCTTTTGATTTGCTTCATGCAGGTCATATCACCATGTTAGAAGAAGCCAAACGTCAATGTGATTATTTGATATGTGGATTACAAACAGATCCTACTATTGATCGTCCTGAAAAAAACCGTCCGGTACAATCGGTGGTGGAGCGTTATATTCAATTGAAGGGCTGTAAATTTGTTGACGAAATAGTACCCTATGCTACTGAGCAAGATTTGGAAGATATTTTACGTGCCTTCAAGATTGATGTGCGTATTATTGGTGACGAATACAAGGATAAAAATTTTACTGGTAGAACCTATTGCGAGGAAAAAGGCATCGAATTGTGTTTTAATATTCGCGAACACCGTTTTTCTAGTAGCAGTTTGCGTCAAGAAGTAGCAGATAAACAGAATAAGAAATAGTTTTCCGTTGTCTGTTATTGGTTGTCTGTAATTAAATAACAGCTGCAGAAAAATTAAAGAATATGAGTCCATCTATAATACATGTTATACTTACTGG
This sequence comes from Flavobacterium sp., assembly GCA_017988155.1. Lineage (GTDB taxonomy): Bacteria > Bacteroidota > Bacteroidia > Flavobacteriales > Flavobacteriaceae > Flavobacterium. The sequence continues at coordinate 2,369 of JAGNSF010000221.1, forward strand.
GGGAGTAGGAAGTCGTTTATGGCCTCTCTCTCGTAAAAGCCAACCCAAACAATATTTAGAATTGTTTGAAGGAAAATCATTATTTGAAATGACTGTGGCTCGCAATAGCCATTTGGTCAACCAAGTGATGGTAGTGGGTAATGTTGATAATTGTCATTTGAGTCGCAAGGTGTTGGAGAAAACCCAAACTTCGTATATTGACATTGTAGAAGCTACACCTAGAAATACGGCTGCAGCCATTGCTTTTGCTGCTTTTGCTGCTGAACCCGATGCTATTCTAATCGTTACACCTTCCGATCATATTATAGACGAAATGGAAGCGTACAATAGTGCCATTTCAGAAGCTATTGCTAAGGCTCAGGACAACTATATCGTTACTTTTGGGATTGTACCCACTAAACCGGAAACGGGTTTTGGTTATATTGAATACCGAGGAGACAATGTACTTGCTTTTCGAGAAAAACCGAATAAAGCAACTGCTATTGATTTTATATCAAGAGGGAATTTCTTGTGGAATAGCGGAATGTTTTGTTTTAAAGCTAGTGTGCTTTTAGACGAATTGAAAGCTTTCGAACCCGAAGTTTATGCCAAAGCTAAACAAGTTTGGGAAGCCAATCAAGCAGGAAAATTAGATTTCGACTTATCAATGGAAATTCCATCCATTAGTATTGACTATGCGGTGATGGAACGTTCTAAGAAAATCAAAGTGGTGGCTTCGCAATTTGCTT
>JAGNSF010000222.1 GCA_017988155.1 Flavobacterium sp.
TCTTCAATTCGCTTATTAGCCTTATTGATAAGACCTTGAAGTACTTTAGTAGTATTATCCATTCCCTTATCAATCATGATTTGGATTCTACCTTTGGCAATTTCCAATGATTCAATCAAGGTATCATCTTCTGAAATACAGATAGATGCTTTTGCTTTCATTTCAGCAGACCAATCTGTAAAAGTAAAGGCTTGATCAGCTGTTAAGGTTCCAATATGTACTTCGATAATTCTACCTTGGAACACATTTTCGCCACCAAATTTATGTAGCATTTGCGCTTGAGTAGCGTGAACTACATCACGGAAATCCATATACGATTTCATATTTCCTTTAAAAGTGACCTTAACTGATTCTGGAATTGGCATTGATGCCTCACCTGTAGCTAAAGCCAATGCTACTGTACCTGAGTCAGCACCAAAAGCTACCCCTTTTGACATTCTTGTATGCGAGTCACCACCAATAATAATAGCCCAGTCATCAATAGTGATATCGTTCAATACTTTATGAATAACGTCTGTCATTGCGTGATAAACACCTTTTGGGTCACGAGCTGTAATCAATCCGAAATCATTCATGAATTGCATCAATTTTGGAATATTAGCTTGTGCTTTTTTATCCCAAACTGAAGCAGTATGACATCCTGATTGGTATGCTCCGTCAACAATTGGCGAAATCACTTTGGCTGCCATTGATTCTAATTCTTGAGCCGTCATCAATCCTGTTGTATCTTGCGAACCAACAATATTTACTTCTACACGAACATCTGAACCTGCATGCAATACTTTGCCTGGAGTATTTCCAACTGCATTTTTATTGAATATTTTTTCAACAGCTGTAAGTCCTTGTCCTGGATTTGAAACCTCTTTTGAAGGCGCAAAAACAGTAGGAATATCAATTCCTAAAACTTTACAAGCAAATGTTTGAATTTTTTTACCAAAAACAATAGCATAAGATCCACCCGCTTTGATAAACTCTAATTTTTGTGGTGTAAATGATCTTGAAATGTCAATCAATTCTTGATCGCCATTGTATAATTTTTTGGTTTTTGTATTAATCGTTAAAACTGTACCTGTAGCAACAGAATATACTTGCTCTAATACCGTTTCTCCATTTTCATCGCGAACTAATTCACCATTGGCATCCGTTTTCTTAACCCAGTTTTTTAGATCAATTCCAATACCTCCCGTTACATCAACAGTAGTTAAGAAAATTGGAGAAATACCATTGGTACCCCCAACAATTGGTGCAATATTTACAAATGGAATATACGGACTAGCTTGTTTTCCTGTCCAAAGAGCCACGTTGTTTACTCCTGACATTCTAGAAGATCCAACACCCATTGTTCCTTTTTCTGCGATTAACATCACACTTTTATCTGGATGTTGTGCTTGAAGTGCTTTAATCTCATCTTGTGCTTGAGGTGTGATCATACATTTTCCATGCAATTCACGATCTGAACGCGAGTGTGCTTGATTTCCTGGCGATAATAAATCCGTTGAAATATCTCCTTCTCCAGCGATAAAAGTAACCACTTTAATTTCTTCTGCTATTTCTGGCAATTTTGTGAAAAACTCCGCTTTTGCATAGCTTTCTAAAATAGCTGCAGCTGTAGCATTACCATTTGTATATGCTTCTTTCAAACGAGCAGTGTCAGCATCATAAAGATACACTTGTGTTTTAAGAACATCTGCTGCTTGTTTTGCAATAGCAACATCATTCCCTAAAGCCAAATCAAGTAAAACTTCAATAGAAGTTCCACCTTTCATGTGAGACAATAATTCGAATGCAAAATCAACAGTAATTTCTGCAAGCTTTTCATTTCCAAGAATGATATCTTTTAAGAAATACGCTTTTTTACCTGCAGCACTAGTGGTTCCAGGCAATGTATTATAAATAAAAAACGAAAGACATTCTTTTCTATTTGGGTTGTTAACGTCTTTTATTTGCGCTATAATTTCACTTAGTAAATCAGCGCTATCAATTGGTTTTGGATGCAATCCTTGACCTTTTCTTTCTTCGATTTCTTTAATGTATTCGTTATAAAGATTCATTGCATTATCAATAGCCATAATATATTGGGTATTTTTTGTTTTTATATGTTTAGCAAATTTAGAAATTAAAGCCGAGATTTAAAAATAATTTAATAAAACTAGCCCGATTGCTGATTATTATTATAAAATAACAAATACGATTTAATTTTATTGTCAAAACAATAATTTAAGATAATAAATACTAAACAATTAACAAAATATCTATTCATTTATTAAATCAAATACATCGTTTTTAAAAAAGGAATTAGAACAGGGCAAGGAATGCCGATTAAAGTAATTGTGAAATAATTATTTCTTCTGTAATTCCCTCGGCATCAGCCTTGTAATTTTTGATAATTCGATGACGAAGAATCCCGATAGCAACTGCTTTTACATCTTCGATATCTGGTGAGAATTTTCCGTTAAATGCCGCATGTGCTTTGGCTGCTAAAATTAAATTTTGCGAGGCTCTTGGTCCTGCTCCCCAATCCAAATAATTTTTAACAAAATCATTTGACAACAGACTATCTGGGCGAGTCTTTCCTACTAAAGCAACGGCATATTCAATTACATTATCTGCTACTGGAATGCGACGAATTAAGTTTTGAAAATCGATGATCTCTTGAGGAGAAAAAAGTGGCTCAATAACACTTTTCACATCCGAAGTGGTTTGTTTAACTACCTGAACTTCTTCTTCAAAAGTGGGATATTCTAATTTAATAGCAAACATGAATCGGTCCAATTGCGCCTCCGGCAAAGGATAGGTTCCTTCTTGCTCAATTGGGTTTTGGGTTGCTAAAACAAAATAAGGCAAATCCAATTTATAATTATGTCCCGAAATGGTTACTGAACGTTCTTGCATCGCTTCAAGCAATGCAGCTTGCGTTTTAGGAGGTGTTCTGTTGATTTCGTCTGCCAAAATAATATTAGAAAAAACAGGTCCTTTGATAAATTTGAATTGTCTATTTTCATCTAAAATCTCGCTTCCTAAAATATCTGAGGGCATTAAATCTGGCGTGAACTGAATGCG
>JAGNSF010000223.1 GCA_017988155.1 Flavobacterium sp.
ACTGTTTGCGCTTGAGAGAAACCAAATGCGAACAAAAGAAAAAGAGAAAATAAATGTTTCATTTTTATGATTATTAGAAGGCGTTAAAAGTAATAAATTATCATATAGAATATCATTAAAAAAGAAAACCCCTCAGTATAATTGTACTGAAGGGCTTCTCTACTTAAAAAAACCAAACTTATTTAACTAATTTAAAACTCATAAATTGGTTGGTACTTGAATCGGTACCTAAAAAAACTTGAAAATCACCAGGCTCAGCAACAAATTCTAGATTGGAATCGTAGAATTTTAAATCTTCAACTGAAATTCCAAATTGAACAGTTTTCTTTTCTCCTTTTTTAATGGCAACTTTTTGAAAACCTTTTAATTCTTTTACAGGTCTTGTCACTGAACCTACAACATCTTTGATATACAATTGAACTACTTCTTTTCCATCAAAATTACCCTTGTTAGTTACATCAACGGAAACAGTAATTGTTTCATTAAAATTCATTTTATCTGATGAAATCGTCCAATTAGAATACTCGAAATTGGTATAACTTAAACCAAAACCAAAAGGGAACAATGCTTCATTTCGTTCATCCAAATAATTCGATCTGAATTTTTCAAACTTGCCTTCATTGTTCATCAAAGGCCTCCCTGTATTTTTGTGCGCATAATATAGAGGAACTTGACCCACATTTCTCGGAAATGTCATCGTCAATTTTCCAGAAGGATTTTCATTGCCAAACAAAACATCCGCAATGGCAGAACCCGCCTCTGAACCAGCAAACCAAGCATTTAAAATAGCTGGGGCTGTTTCATTTTCTTGGTTTAAAACCAATGGACGACCAGTAAATAAGACCAAAACAACTGGTTTCCCTGTTTTTATCAAGGCTTGAATCAATTCTTTTTGAATTGTTGGAATTTCAAGATTTGTTCGACTGCTTGATTCGCCGCTCATTTCGGCAGATTCACCAACAGCTGCTACAATAACATCTGATTGATTAGCAATTTTTAAGGCCTCAGCTAATAACTCTTCTTTGGTTCTTGTGTCTCTGTGCAAGGTTTTTCCAAACATCGTAGCTCGTTCTTCAAAGGCTGGGTCAGCATCCAAATTACTTCCTTTGGCATACAAAACTTTGGAAGTATTACCTGCAACTTCTTTGATTCCGGCCAATAATGAAATGGAGTTTTCCATCTTTGTAGCCACACTCCACGTACCCGCCATATTTTCTTTGGCATCGGCCAATGGTCCTATAACTGCAATAGTACCCGATTTTTTTAAGGGCAATACTTGGTTATTATTTTTCAATAAAACTAATGATTGAGCTGCTGTATTTCGGGCTTCTTCACGATTTTTTTGAGTGAATATTTCGGAATCAGCTCTTTTCTCATCGCAATATTTATAAGGGTTTTCAAATAGACCTAAATCGTATTTTGCATTCAGAATCAAACGAACGGCATTATCAATTTGTTCTAATGTAATTTTATTTTCTTGTAAGGATTGTTTTAGTGTAGTAAGAAAACCTTCACTAACCATATCCATTTGTATTCCTGCATTCAAAGCTAAAGCTGAAACAGTTTGCAAATCGCCCATACCATGCGGAATCATTTCGCTCAATCCAGTATAATCTGTCACTACAAATCCCTTGAAACCCCATTGTTTTCTCAAAACATCGGTCATCAACCATTTATTTCCGGTTGCAGGAACGCCTTCAATTTCATTAAATGATGCCATAACCGAACCCACTCCTGCATCGACAGCAGCTTTATACGGAGGGAAATAATCATTATACATTCGGATTCTACTCATGTCCACAGTATTGTAATCTCTTCCTGCTTCAGATGCGCCGTATAAAGCAAAATGTTTTACACATGACAAAAGGGTATTGTTTTTGGACAAATCATTTTGTTGGTAACCTTTTACCATAGCTTTGGCAATCTGACTTCCTAAATAAGGGTCTTCACCCGATCCTTCAGAAACTCTACCCCATCGTGGATCTCTTGAAATATCGACCATTGGAGAGAAAGTCCAGTTAATACCGTCAGCAGTAGCTTCTTGAGCTGCAATTTGGGCTGAACGTTCTATCAGTTTCATGTCCCAAGTACATGACATTCCTAACGGAATAGGAAAAGTAGTTTCATAACCATGAATTACATCCATTCCAAACAATAAAGGAATTTTTAAACGACTTTTTTCAATTGCAATTTTTTGAACTTCTTTAATTTTTCGAACCGACTTGATGTTGAACAATCCTCCTACTTGTCCTTCTTCAATACTTTTTGCCACATTTGAACTGTTGGCTTGACCAGTAGTAATGTCTCCAGATGTTGGTAGATTTAATTGTCCGATTTTTTCTTCCAAAGTCATTTTTGAAAGTAATTCAGAAACAAACTCTGCCTTTGGTTTTATTTTATACCCTTGATGATTAACTTTTTTTTGGCTGTGGCCAAAGAAAGAAATCGCTGTAAAGAGTAGAATTAGTTTTAATTTCATTTACTTTTTTTTAAAGTTACATTTTCTAACTTTTTAACTAAAAACCATACTTTGAAGAATGAAAACCAAGATTTATTAATCCTTGTTTTACCTCAGGAGCTGCCATGAACAACTTCCAAATCAAACCCGAACGATAATTTTCAATCATTGGGGCAATAGTACCTTGATCAATAGCTAAATACCTAGGCGTTACCCAATTGTATTGAGGAGAAAAGGCATCATAAGGCCCTGCTACACCAACTAGAGTAGCTTTTTTTTCATCATATAAATAATGTAAAAATTTCATACTCTCTTTGGGTGTGTATGGAAAAGAAGATAAAGCTGCAGTGGGAGTAATTACACCCAAATCATTATCCGTATCATGAGCTGAATAGCCTGTACTTCCATCTGAATTTCGAGAATAACTAGCTGTTAAGCCCCAACATTTCTCTGAATAATCCTTAAACTGTTTAGGATTTGCAATGCAATATTTATTAATGATTTTAGAATGATTTTGGGTTAAAGCCCAATAATCGGCATACTTATCAGTCAAATTAGTTGGGTCTAAACCTAAATACGAGTATTGCGCCCAAAATAA
>JAGNSF010000224.1 GCA_017988155.1 Flavobacterium sp.
ATATCAATTCCTGTTGCGCCTTCAATACCTTCTAATCCTGGTGATGAATTCACTTCCATTACTAAAGGGCCCCTGTTGCTTTGTAATAAATCAACGCCAGCAATTCCTAGTCCTAATTTTTTTGCCGATTTTATGGCCGTTGCTCTTTCTTCATCACTTAATTGAATTAACGATGCTGTTCCACCTCTATGTAAATTACTTCTAAATTCCCCTTCTTTTGCTTGACGTTTCATAGCACCTACAATTTGCCCGTCAACTACAAATACACGAATATCAGCACCTTTCGATTCTTTAATGTATTCTTGAACCAACATGTTGGCATCTAATTTTAAAAAGGCTTCAATAACAGATTTTGCAGCCTTATCGTTTTCTGCCAAAATAACACCAATACCTTGAGTACCTTCTAATAATTTAACCACACAAGGTGCGCCACCAATACTAGCAATTACGGATTCAATATCTTTTGGTTCGTTGGCAAAAGCAGATTTTGGCATACCAATACCAGCACGAGCTAATATTTGTAGGCTACGTAGTTTATCTCTCGAACGAACTAAGGCTTGCGATTCAACCGCCGTAAATATTTTCATCATTTCAAACTGACGAACGACTGCAGAACCATAAAATGTAGCACTGGCGCCAATACGAGGAATTACGGCGTTAACGCCTGTTACTTCTTTTCCGTTATAATAAATATGCGGTCTACTTTGTTCAATTACCAACACACATTTCATGTGGTCAAGCACCAATACTTCATGTCCACGAAGCTCAGCAGCTTCAATTAAACGTTTAGTAGAATACAAATTTTTGTTACGAGATAAAATGGCGATTTTCATGTTTTATTTTAATAAGGTATTTAAATGTAATCCATTTGTGTATATTAAATTCACATCTATGATGAATTTTCCTTTAAGTAATCGTCTTCCAATAAGCACCGGATAGCGCATGCTTTCACGATCACTTAATGAAATGGTAGTTTTTATTTTTTTGCGACCTATCACTATTAACGTTTTGATAATATAACGCTCCTCCATTTCGCCAAAAGAATTTTTTATTTTTTTGCGAGTAAATTCTTCAAATTGATAGACTCTATCATCTAATAATTGAAAGGTAAGAATTTGTTTTCCTTCTTCAGTTTTTAAAACAATATTATTGCAGTGAATAGCACACGTGTATGCGCCAGTATCAATTTTAGCTTCTACTTTATTAATTTCTAACAAAGGAAAATCAACGAATTCTCTTCTGCCAATTAATTTTATTTTAGGATTGATAGGTAGCATATAATACTACTCCAAATTAATTCATTTTATTGGTAAACAAAAATTATTTTTTAGTTAAAAATTACTCTAAAAAATACAAATCATCAAATGGGGAATTGATCGGAGATCCCAAATTTATGGGTGCCGACCAAGTTTGTGAAGATTCATTCCACTCACTTTTAAAAATATCGTATCCTCCCATGTTTTCGAATCCTTTAGACGAAAAATAAAGGGTTTTACCATCTTTAGATAAGGAAGGATATTCTTCGTCTAATGGACTATTAACGGAGGTAATATTTAATGGAGCGGGAGACCATTTACCATTTGCCATCTTTTTTAACTGATAAATGTCTTTTCCATTAGACTCATCTTCACCATAGCTTGAATAAAGCACGGTGTTTTTATCAGGAGTTAAATATAAAAGAGATTTAAACTCTTTCTTTTTATCAACGGATGATCTCATATCGTCAGTAATAACCAATACTTTTCCTCCAGACTCAATTTGCATTAATGAATTTTGAATTGCATTTTGGTCAACATGTTTTTTGCCATACACCTCTAATACAACAGGATTATTGACAAGCTTAATTCCATTTTGACAATAATTAATTTCTTTTTCGATTTTTAAACTTTTAATGTCTTCAGGCTTACATATTGCCATGTATTTTTTGTAGTAATTGATAGCTGTACTAAATCTATAACTTTGTTGATTGGCTTTTGCTAAGTAGTAAAAAACTTCAATAGGAACATTTTTCATCCCTAAGCACGATTCAAGTGCAATAATACATTGTGTTTTATCTTTTTTTGTTTTAAATAAACTAACTCCATACCTATACTCATCTGTTGGTTCTAAGTCGATATATAGTTCCAAATTTTGATATACTAAAGCAGCTTCTTGATAAACTTCTTGGTCGAATAAATTTTCAGCCATTTTTAAATCTTCTTTATCCTTTTCAGCTTCCTCTATGCTTCGTTTAGCTTTCTTTGGTTTCGATATAATTTTTGAAGTAAGAGTAGATGTAGGTTTTGCAACAGGCACATCAAATGATATTTTTGCGGCTTCAGCTTCGGTGAAATAATTATTGACTTTAATTGTTTTTTGTGTGCCAGTTTTTTGAAGTTTGATGATTTGTTTCAATTCAAATTCACCTTTTTTATCAGGTATTTCAAATGAGCTAGTTAATTCTGAGTAACCTTCACATTCAATAGAAAGATCATATTTTGTTCCAGAAGTTAGAATCATCAAATATTGTCCCGTCGCAGGATTAGTTTTATACACACCAGCTATTTCATTTGTATTTGAATTAAAAACAGTGATATAGGCATTTTTATTAGGCACCGAATCTATTGTGCTAAAACTTCCTTTTAAAATAGAGCTAGATAATTCTTGTTGAGGTAATTTTATTTGTATGTATTCGTAGCTATTGTTTCGTCTGTTACTGCAATATGACGCTGATTGATTACTTTCATCAGGAATAAACAATACATCATCGTAAGTTGAATTAATTGGGTAGCCTAAATTTACAGGCCTTGTCCAAGGGGCTAGGCTATCTTTTCTAGTGCATTTAAAAATATCATAACCACCCATACTGTTATGACCTTTTGATGAAAAATATAATGTGTTTCCATCCTTTGTTAAATATATATAGTTTTCATCGTATGCAGTATTAATTTCGGGGCCTAAGTTTTGACTTGGACTAAGTGTTCCATTTGGCAAACTATTGTTTTTATATAAATCAGTGTGTTTTTGTTCTTTTTCGCCATAGCTCACGTGATAGTATTCGCG
>JAGNSF010000043.1:0-2180 GCA_017988155.1 Flavobacterium sp.
ACGATTTCCAAAACAATCTTTTGATTCATAATCCAATTCTTATTTTCAAAGCCAAACCAAAGTCTATTGGATTTCAAACAAGAGGAAGAAGTCATAGAAAGCCTTTTCGCATCCTTATTAATGGGATTATTTTGAGTATAACATGCCTTATCCGTTTTACCCTCTTCTTTGTAGGCTAAAACTAGCGATTCATCCGAAAAAACAGCATATTTGCATTTGTCTTCTCCAGAAATTTTGGATAACAACAAAACAGCACCTGCTGAACCTTGACTAATTCCTGTTGGATCTGGAATGGCTTTCAGTACAGAAACTAGACTATTCGCCATTTGTTGATTCTCGTCAAGAAGTGTGATTCTAAAAACCACCTCGGTTGTTCCTGTTGGCAAATCTTCTGAAGCTATAATTATCCTATTTCTTGCCTTAACAACTTCTTGTCTTATCGTGGAACGCTCTTTGTCCCAATATCCACTTTGTTGCGCATTTGAAAGGGTTGCAATAAAAAAAAATAAATATAAAGCAAAGAATCTATTAATCATAAATAAACTATTATAATTCAATACTTTGACCTATTTCCAAAAGCATTAAATCTTTCCCTTTGTCAAAGAATTTCCGAATCGCCTCCTCATGGTTAATTTCGATAAAACCAAAAGTATCATAATGACATCCTAAGACTTTATCACACTCAATAAAATCTGAAGCTATGATTGCATCCTCAACATCCATAGTAAAATTATCTCCTATTGGTAGTATCGCTAAATCCAGTTTGGTTCGCAAAGGAATCAATTTCATATCCATAGTAAGCGCTGTATCTCCAGCAATGTAGATATTTTTATGTTCGCCTTCTATGACAAAACCTCCGGGATTTCCTCCATAAGTTCCGTCGGCAAAGGAACTAGAATGAACAGCACTTACATATTTTACTTTACCAAAATCAAATTTCCAGCTTCCACCATGATTCATTCTATGGTTTTTAAATCCCTTGTTCTCATAATACGCTCCTATTTCCCAGTTAGACACTACAATGGCTTCAAGATTGTTTTGTAGAATGTATTCCACATCCAAGGTATGATCCTGATGTGCATGCGTAAGGAAAATATAATCTGGTTTTAATTCGTTCACATTAATATGACTTGCTTTTGGATTAGCCGAAATAAATGGATCTACAAGAATGGTTTTTCCACTAACTTTTATCTCAAAAGAGGAGTGTCCGTAGTAAGTAATTTTCATTTTTATAAAAAATTAGATGTTAAACATACAATTAATCGGGTTTACCTACCTCCCATAAACAAGTTTACAAAAATGTCTTGGAAAAAGAAAATCATGCTAAGAGATAATAAAATGGACAATGCAAAAGTACTCAAGGCCACTTTTTTCAATTCTGGGTCTAATTCTTTAGGATTTTTGTTTTTATATACCGTCAAAAGGTGTTTAATTAACGGAATGTATGTCAACACAAAAATGTATTGATCTAAATTAAACCCTTTAAAATAGGCAAATTCCAATACCAAAATCATAGCAGAAACTACTAAGAAATAATGATACACTTTTGCGTTTGCAGAGCCCATTTTTACAACCATAGTATTTTTATTTGATTTTCTATCGGATACCTCGTCTCGCATATTATTAAGATTTAAAACTGCTACACTTAAAAATCCTATTGCTACAGCAGGTAATAGCAAAAGCCAATCCATTTCTTTGGCAAACATAAAATAAATGCCTAGTGTACTCACCAACCCAAAAAAAACAAATACAAACACATCTCCATAACCTCTATATCCATATGCCGAGCTTCCAACAGTATATCGAATAGCAGAAGCAATTGCTAAAATCCCTAGCGTCAAATAGAATAATGAAAACACAAAATTATGATCTTTAAAAGCAACAAAAATTAGTAAAATTGCTGAAATTAAAGTCAGTATTGAAGTAATTACTAAAGCTCGTTTCATTGCTTTAGGAGTAATTACACCACTTTGTATGGCACGTTTTGGTCCTACTCTATCTTCGTTATCTGTTCCTTTTATTCCATCACCATAGTCATTTGCAAAATTAGACAAGATTTGCAATCCAAGAGTGGTAGAAAGTGCAAGAACAACAATTTTCCAGTTGAACATCGATTGTGACATTGCATAGAAACTACCCACAATAATCCCTGAAACAGATAAAGGTAATGTTCGTAATCT
>JAGNSF010000043.1:2280-10552 GCA_017988155.1 Flavobacterium sp.
AGATTTGCAATCCAAGAGTGGTAGAAAGTGCAAGAACAACAATTTTCCAGTTGAACATCGATTGTGACATTGCATAGAAACTACCCACAATAATCCCTGAAACAGATAAAGGTAATGTTCGTAATCTAGCAGCTTGAATCCAATGTTTCATTATGATAATTTAATTTTTATTTTGTACTTGTTTTATATTTACTATGTCGAAAAACGAACCACTGCGACTGCAAACTGCAACTGTAAACTGATCACTTCTTAAGGTAACCATTTATTATCTCCAAAATTGGGTTTTCGTTTTTCTAAAAAAGCATTACGCCCTTCCTTAGCTTCATCAGTCATATAAGCTAAACGTGTAGCTTCACCTGCAAAAACTTGTTGTCCCACCATACCATCATCAGTAAGGTTCATAGCGAATTTTAGCATTTTGATAGACGTTGGAGATTTAGCTAAAATTTCCTGTGCCCATTGATAAGCAGTATCTTCTAATTCAGCGTGTGGAATTACAGCATTGACCATTCCCATGTCCAATGCCTCGTGTGCAGAATAATTACGACCCAGAAAGAAAATCTCTCTTGCTTTTTTCTGTCCAACCATTTTAGCCAAATAGGCAGAACCATAACCGCCATCAAAACTGGTCACATCGGCATCGGTTTGTTTGAAAATGGCATGTTCTTTACTGGCAAGCGTTAAGTCACAGACTACATGTAGACTATGTCCTCCTCCAACAGCCCAACCAGGAACTACGGCAATCACTACTTTTGGCATAAATCGAATTAAACGTTGAACATCCAAGATATTCAACCGATGATATCCATCTTCTCCAACATAGCCTTGATATCCTCTTGCTTTTTGATCGCCCCCACTACAAAACGACCAAATACCGTCTTTAGCACTTGGTCCTTCGGCAGAAAGCAAAACCACACCAATAGACGTGTCTTCTTGGGCATCATGAAAAGCATCTAACAATTCGGAAGTTGTTTTTGGCCGAAAGGCGTTGCGCACGTCCGGACGATTGAAAGCGATTCGGGCTACACCATGGCACTTTTTGTAGGTGATATCTTCATATTCTTTGACCGTAATCCAATCCATTACCATTGATTTAAATTATTGAAGTGTAAAAATAAACCATTTTTTACTTTTATGCTATTCTATTTACCAAAGCTTTGGTAATCCTTATCTGACTAAACTTATTATAGTGTTAAAATTGGAAAAATAAATTCATTTTTTAAAACAACGTATTATATTATTATTTAACTTTAGATATTGTTAATCAATACATTATAATTTATTGTAAGTACTGATTGGCAACAGATTGTTCACTGAATTAGTAACCTAAAAAAAGAATTATTTGAATGTAGTAAAAAATCATTTTGCTCCTTTTTCAAAGGGTATTAATTCACATCTTATTTATGGTATTGAGAAAGATGAGCAAGTGAAAAAATCATTTTCTGAAAATGGTAACAAATTAGAAAGTAGCAACCACGGTTAATATTAGAATCGATTTCCTATATACAACAAATAGGACCATTCTTTACTTAATAAAACGGCAACCAAAGGTTCAAATGTAAAATCTATTTTAACTCCTCAAGAAAATGATAAGTGCCATTGTAATCTATTTTACAAGAAAATGGCTGCTTAGATTTTTGTAGTGAAAGACATTTTAACAGTCTTGACAAGGTATAAGTGAGTCGTTTCATTTTTGAAAAATAGAAAAACCATTCTTTATTTTTGTTTTTAGAGTATTGAAAACAAAAGTAAAAAGGAAAGACTAAACCCAATCGTTTAGTCTTTCTTTTTTTACTCCTATCCTACTGATTTTCTTTGCCTTTCCATGGTAGCACTAGCCATCCTCCTGCTCCTATTTGCAATTGACCGCGGCCAATTGAATACATAGTCGTGGCCGTTTTACAAATTAACCGCGGCCATTTTATAAAACAACCGCGGTCGTTTTGTATCTTTGTGCAGACAACCACAAAACCAAGACTTTATGGCCATTTTTTTTACTGCTTCTGGCAAGACAAATCCAAACCAAAAACAAGCTCCCATGCTGTATTATCCTAGAGCCGTTCAATCTGGGGAAATTGATTTGGACGAACTCTCTCAACAAATCTCTTTTAGCACGACCCTAACCGAAACCGATTGTCAAGCCGTAATCTACAGTTTGGTCAATACGGTATCTCAAGCGTTAGAGCAAGGCAAAATTGTGCGCTTAGGCCATTTAGGAACCTTTCAAATTAGTATTAAAGGGACCCCCAGCGAAAACCCGGAAGACGTTATCGCTGCTAAGATAGAAAGTGCCTCCATTATTTACAGACCGGGAAAACGATTTAAAACCATGCTGAAGAATTTGAAGTTTACTAAAAAGAGATAATAGTCTACTAAGCAGGAACTTAGCGGCACAACACCCAATTCCTGACTATTGAAGCACTACAAATACTAGGTGCGTGTACTGATTTATAAAAAAATAGTATATTTGAAAATAATGCGCAATATTAGTTGAGAATATACAAGCATAACGTTATGCCTCAGTTTAGAGTACCGAAATATGAAACATACTTTAGAATATAAAATATTAAAGTTTTTATCAGACAAAAATGATGGTCGATTTATCGATGTAGCTGAAGTTGATTTGGATACTGATTTTTTAAAAAGTGTAATATCCGACTTAAAAAACAGAGACCTAATATTAACCGAGGCATATCCTGGTACTCCGTGGGAAGGAAACTTTATCGGCATTTCACCATCTGAGAAGCCTGAAAAATGTAAAATAAGAACTAAAGGATTGGAATATTTAGATGCGTTAGAAAAGTCAGAGGCAGACTTTGAATTAACGAAGAAAACACTCGAGGAATTTCCCAAAACAAAATGGTTTGCAAGAATTGGGGTTTTTATTGCTGTTATTTTAGCGTTGAAAGAAATATATATGTTAATATGGAAAAAATAACGCCAGCCATTTTAAAAAGGTGTGGAAGCTAAATAAAAAAACAGAAGGCATAACAGCGGTTTCTCACAATTGCGAATTTTGCGGTAAGTTCAGGATTCCGTTTTGCAAGAATTTCTATCTTTAACAGAAAATAAGTATTAATTTCTTTATGCAAACTAAAGGTGGAACGTTACGTCAGGCTGTGAAAAAACCTCATTTTTATTTCTTTTCTACTTCACAGGAGGTCTATAAATTGATTTTAAGCTAGGCTAATTTTTGAAGTGTTCTGATTTGTCTCAAAAATAATTTTAGTTACAAACAGCTTTAAATAGGTCGTTTTTAGAAAAAACAAACTCTTTCTCTTGTAAGGCGTGTTCCAAGTCTTGAGTTTTGCTATAAGTTCGGGAACTCCCAAGATGTTTATACTGCGTTTGATGTTATAGACTAGCATAATAAGACTGTGTTCTGCGTTTACTTTTTCTAGTCCTATTAAGTCGGTGTAATTGTAACCCCATTTTCGCTTTATTGTTCCGAAGATATGCTCGTTAATCTCTTGTCGTTTGCGATACAGTTGTGGGTTGGATTGGTAGCGCTTTAGATTCTCTTCTACGGCATCTGCATACTGACTTCGGTCTATTTCTCTTCCTCCCACTCTACTGGTACATTGCTCTTTTACGGGACAGGTTTTACAGGCTGTGGTGCGGTATTTTTGGTATAAATAACTTGTTTTATCCCCATCTCTGGTTTTCTTGTGCCAACTCCCTGTGGTGGTAAGGATTTGTCCTTGCGGACAGGTGTATGTGTTGTCTTGTTTGTTGTAGGTGAACTTAGAGACTAAATACTCAGGTTGAGTGCCATTTTCGTTACTCTTGCCCTGATCGGGATGGGCGACTATGGTGGTTATATTGGCTAGCTTACAGGCTTCTATTTCTCGTCCATTGTGGTAGCCTTTATCTACCAAAACTGTAAAGGTTGTTGCTCCTAGATTTTCCTTTGCTTCTAAAGCTATGGCTGAGAGTGCATTTTTATCGTTGCGGTTAATGGTGTGGGTCGCCACTACTAGGTTGTGCTTATCGTCTACTGCGGCTTGTAGATTATACGATACTTCTACGACTTGACCTTGAACTAGCAAGGATCTAGCATCTTGGTCAGTGGTGCTTATTTGTGGTTCGCCACTGGCTTTGAGTTGTTCTTCTAAGATTTCATAGCGCAGTTTGTTTTGTTGCAAGCGTGCAATTTTTTGTTGAATATTGGGTATTGTGCTGCTCTTTTCTTGATCGTCATTGTGGTCTAAATCCGTTAGATAGCCTTGGATTTTTGCTTCGATATACTCTTTATGTTTATCGATTTTCTTTTGATTGTAATTAGACTTCTTGCCGTTGTGCGCTCTTGATTTAGTGCCATCAATAGCGATGGTCTCCCCTGCTATTAAATCGGCATCTTTTAAAAATGTAACAAAGAGTTTGAAGAGTTGTTTTAAGGCTTTGGGGTTGTCTTTTCTAAAATCGGCTATACTGTGATAATTAGGGCGAAGGGTTTCTGTGAGCCATTGCAACTCCAGATTGCGAAGACATTCTTTTTCTAGTTTTCTTGAGCTGCGGATGCCATTGAGATAACCGTATAGATAGATTTTTAGAAATAGTTGGGTCTCAAAACTAGGGCGTCCTTCGCTTTTTAAAACTTTTGGTTGAAATCCTACTCGTTCAAGCTCGATGCTGTTCACAAAAGCATCTATAAATCGAACAGGGTTGTCTTGGCTAATGGTATCATCTAAACTGGCTACGTGCAGCTGATAACGAGATATTCCTTGTATGTATTGCATCATTAAAGATAAAAAAACTATAACTTTCTTACAACTATTTTGCTATATTTGGTGGAAGGATTGTGATGTTTTTTCACAGTCTGACGTTACTGCAGAAAAAAAACTCCCTCCTACGAAAAGAATTCTTGCACCTGCGGAAAGAAAACTCCTTACTGTAAAAAAAATACAAAAAACCGAGCAAACAATACAAAACATTTTTTTGGAGTGATTTTTGTAAATATTCAAAAAGCTTAGTCGACATGCAAAACTCGTTGTATGGAAATCACATTCAAAAAAATAATACTCTCGCTTCTGCTAGGATACTCCTTTCAAACGGCATGGACACAAAGCCAAACAAAATGCAGCAAAGCCATTGAAAAAGAAAATTTCAAAAAAGTAGAGCGCTTGCTCCGGCAGCAAGTGCGGCATCATAAAAACGGACAACGCTACTATAATGGAGCGGGTAGTGGCTATCAAACCATCTTTACTCCTGCTCTGGATAGCATCACCAATTGGTTCAAAAATCAAAGCGGTGTTGTGGATACCTACTGGGACAAATGCCAACAAAAAGAAGCCATCTATCCAGGTTGGTCAGTAATAGGTGTAAAATTCAAAACGAAGAAAGGAATTGTAGAGAAATGTTATTCCATCCAGCAAGGAACAACAGGAAATGTCAACCTATTAGGATGGAAACCCAAGCTATTCAAAACCAAAAACAAATTGGTCTATAAAAAGAGCTACGATTGCAAAGGTTTTATCGAACTTCAAAAATTGAATTGTTTTCCATACTCCAAAAAAGATACGATTGTCCCTTCAAAACTCATAGGAAAATGGAAATCTATCAAGCAACCCAAAGGGGTATCGATCGAAGAAATTGAATTTAAAATCAATGCAATGAATGAACTCGAATTGCAGATCCATCCCAGTTTTATTTACCGATTCGGTACTCATGTTTCAAAAACAGCCCTTTCTGGTTCGGGTTACATAGCCAATTGGCCTCCGTATAATTGTTTCGTTACACAATTGGATGACAATTCCATTCAAATTGAGTATGCTAGTATCGGGAGTGAACCGCAAACCATTAGCTACATCCGTTCCAATTAATTTCTACACTCTAACAGATAATCAACCTCTACCTAACTAAAGCTTTTTTTGCTAACTTCGTCCCTATTCAAAAACAAGCTTTTATTGTATGATGCAAACTGATGGTGTCAAGCTACCACCCGAACAAGAATTTCAATTCACAGATTCTAATGTGAAATTTAAATATATTGACGCCATTCGAGGAGTAGCTATTTTGATGGTCATATTAGTACATACAGCTCAAAAAGTAAGCGGATTAGATAGTTTTACCAAATTCTTTACTGGCTATGGTGCTTTGGGTGTGCAACTTTTTTTTGTAGCCTCTGCCTACACCCTTTGTATCTCTGCAGAAACTAGAAAAAACGAATCCCAACCACTAGTTAAATATGCTATTAGAAGGTTTTTCAGGATTGCTCCATTATACTATTTGGGCATAATAGGTTATTTTTTTCTTGCTTTGACGACTGCCTATTTTTCAAACGGAAGAATCAGCATTCCTGAACACTATACACTGTTGAATATCATTAGTAATGTGCTATTTGTTCATGGTTTTTATCCCCCAGCAAATAACAATATTGTCCCAGGTGGATGGTCTATCGGAACAGAAATGGCTTTTTATGTTGTTTTTCCTATGCTGTTTGCATTGGCTAGTAAGTATTGGGTTTCCATCAGAAATGTCATTTTAGGAGTACTGATTGGTTTTCTATTTTCTCAAATAACTTTACTAGTTCTGGCATCAAATGGCATCAGTGTATCCAATGATTTCGTCTATTGCAACCTTATTAATCAAATTCCTGTATTCATTCTAGGCATAGCCTACTATTTCTGGAGTACCTTAAAGAATCAGAGATTCAATTGGAAAATAGATGCTTTGGCTTTTGTTGTGCTAAGTGGTGTCTCTTTATATTTCAGAAAATTGAGTGTAGAAATTCCCTACCTACTATCATGCATCCCCTTTATTTCAGGACTATCCTTTCTGTTTCTGATGGAACTATTCCGAAAATTGGATATTCTAAATTCAAATATCTTAGTCCGAATTGGTAAGGTTTCCTATTCCATGTATATTATCCATTTTATTTTTGCTTGGCTGATGACCAGTTTGATTGCACCGCTATTCAATAAAATTCTAATAAGTGAAGTTACTTTACTGCTATTGTATCCAACGGTTGTGGCTTCTACATTTTATCTTGCTACACTTTCAGAAAAACACATTGAAAAGCCTTTTATTGACTTAGGAAGAAGCATTATAAAAAATAAACTCAACTAATACTTTTCAATTTGTCTAAAGCAACAAGTATAGTGAATTGTATTTATTCTAATTTTTTCTTTAAATACTCTTTCACAACTTCAAACCACTCTTCCCTTAAAATACTCAAGACAATACTATCTCGACGAGCTTCACTTTCAAAAGTAGGCATATTACTTCTTAGAATACCATCAACGGTACATCCAATACTTAACATCGCAGCCTTACTCCGTTCATTATCATTATCTGCACGAAATTCTACGCGTTCCATTCCTAAAATTTCAAAAGCGTAGGTTAACAAAAGATATTTACAGTGTTTATTCAAACCCGTTCCTTGAAAATCTTTTCCATACCAAGTATACCCCAGTTGAATCGTCTTAAAACCATTATTGATATCATAAAAACGAGTGCTTCCTGCATAGTTACCAGTTCGCTTATCATAGACAATAAAGGGAAATTCTGCTCCATTTTCCCGTGCTTTAATTGCTATTTGGATGTAATGCTCCAAATTCTCTTTACCATTAGCACGAACTAAAGAAAATTTCCAAAGCTCTGGTTCATTTATAGAAAAAGGCAATAGATGTGCTACATCTGTTTCCTGCAAAGGTCTCAAGAGTACGAACTCATCTTCGAGTATTAGATTAGGGTTGATTGTCATTCTAGAATAGATTAATAGTCAAAAACACCGTACTCACTTTTAATCGTGAGCCTTTTAGAATCTGAAGCTTCTACTCTACCGATAATTTGCGCATCAATTCCAAACGATTGTGAAATCGCTATAATAGCATTGGCAATAGCTTCGGGAACATAAAGCTCCATGCGATGTCCGCAATTGAATACTTGATACATTTCTTTCCAATCCGTTTTAGATTGCTCTTGAATCAATTGAAATAATGGCGGAACTGGAAATAAATTGTCTTTTATAATATGAAGATTGTCAATAAAATGTAAAATTTTGGTTTGGGCACCACCACTGCAATGCACCATTCCGTGAATGTCTTTTGGTGTATATTGCGATAAAATACTTTTAATTACAGGTGCATAGGTTCGTGTCGGTGAAAGCACTAATTTTCCAGCATCCAAAGGAGCATTTGCAACGGAATCTGTCAATTTCACAGCACCCGAGTAAATTAATTCGGCAGGTACTAAGGCATCAAAACTTTCAGGATATTTTTGCGCCAAATACTGATTAAAAACAACGTGTCGTGCAGATGTTAGTCCGTTA
>JAGNSF010000225.1 GCA_017988155.1 Flavobacterium sp.
AATAAAAAAATTAGTCAGCTAAAGTACCATTTTTTTAATTTTAATTCAAGAAGGTGGCCTATAAATTAAAAATTGTATACGTCTGATGGGTTGATTTTACAATTGCTTCAGTACGTTCAGGATGTGTGTCGGATATAAATAGCTGTCCAAAGGTGTCACTATTGACCATTTCTACAATTTTTGCCACGCGACTTTCGTCCAATTTATCGAAAATATCATCAAAAAGCAGAATAGGTTTTACGCCACTTTGTTTTTTTAAGAATTCAAACTGGGCTAATTTTAAAGCAATCAAAAATGATTTTTGTTGGCCCTGAGAACCAAATTTTTTTATAGGATACGAATCGATTTCAAACGATAAATCGTCTTTGTGAATTCCGACACTAGTGTACTGTAAAGCACGATCTTTGTTGATGTTCTCTTGTAATAAAGTTTCTAAATCATTTTCGAATAAATGACTTTCATACACCAATTGAACGGTTTCTTGAGAATCAGTTATCGCTTGATGGTGTTTGTTGAAGATAGGGATAAATTCATCGATAAATGACTTTCTTTTTTCAAAAATAGATTGCGCAAAGCCACTAAGTTGTTCATTGTATATGGATAAAGTATCGTTTTCAAACACATGGTTCAGAGCAAAATATTTTAGTAAGGCATTGCGCTGACTGATTACTTTTTGGTATTGAATCAATTGTTGTAAGTAAACAGAATCCAATTGCGAAATAACGCTGTCCATAAATTTGCGACGCGTTTCGCTTCCTTCAATAATTAAGTCTCTGTCGGCTGGCGAAATTATCACCAAGGGAACAAAGCCAATATGGTCTGAAAATTTATCGTAAACTTTTCCGTTACGTTTTAAGACTTTTTTTTGTCCTTTTTTTAGACTGCAAACAATTTGTTCGGTTCTGTTATCTTTTTCGAGTTCGGCATCGATTACGAAAAACTCTTCGCCATGCTTAATATTCTGAACTGCAAGAGGGTTAAAATAACTTTTTCCGTAGGATAAATGGTAGATCGCATCCAATACATTGGTTTTCCCAATTCCGTTTTTTCCAACAAAACAATTGATTTTGGTGTCAAACTCGAAACTGGCTTCAGAAAAGTTCTTATAATTGAATAATGAAATCTTTTTTAAATACATTTTATCTTAGTAGAATGAAGAATAGTGCTTATTTAGGTCGCTTTTTCTAACTGTGCGCAAATTATTGAAAATTATCCATAAAATGCCTTTTAGATTTGAATAAAAATTTTATTTTTGCCACTCACTAAATTTAATAGAAATGGCCACTTATAATAAAAGAGGATATAAAACACCTAAAGAAAAAGAAGTAAAAGAAGTTATTGAAGACGTTCAAATTGATGAAAAAGACAGTACAACTGCTGGTGTTTTTTCAAAATTAGATGAAACCGCTTCGAAAACTGAAGATTTTGTTGCTAAAAATCAAAAAGTAATTATTGGTTTTGTTGCTGCAATCGCTTTGGTAACTGTAGGGTATTTAGCATTTGAAAAATTTATTGCTACGCCAAAAGAAGAAGAAGCAGCTAATGAAATGTTTGTTGCACAACAAAATTTTCAAAAAGCAACTGATGGAGTAGCAAGTGACTCTTTGTATAAATTATCATTGAATGGTTCTGAAGGTAAATTTGGATTCATTAAAATTGCTGACGAATACTCAGGAACTGATGCAGGTAACTTGGCTAACTATTATGCAGGTATCGCTTACTTGAATACAGGTAAATTTGCTGAAGCAATTGATTTCTTAAGCAAATTTGAATCTAAGGATATGATTTTAGGTGCATTGGCAAAGGGTGCAATTGGTGATGCTTATGCTCAAAAAAATCAACCTAAAGAAGCTTTGGAAAATTACATTAAAGCAGCTGAGTCTAGTAAAAATGATTTTACTACACCTCGTTTCTTATTAAAAGCAGGTAAAACAGCTTTAGCACTTGGAAACAAAGAAGAGGCGTTGAAGTATTTCACAGATATTAAAGATAATTATGATGCAACTCCTGAAGCAGCTTCAGTAGATGTATTGATTGGATTGGCACAATAGTCAAATACCAAAATAAAGTTTAGGTTAGCAATTATAATGCAATTAGATTTTGTCTAATTAGTTGTAATTTCTAACCTTTATTTTTATCTTTAACTTAAAACCTTTAAAAATCAATTAACGATGGCTACCGAAAATAAAAATTTATCAGATTACGATAAAAATAGCGTACCTGATGCGCGCAACTTTCGTTTTGGAATTGTGGTGGCAGAATGGAATGAAACGATTACCGAAGGACTGTATGACGGTGCTTTTACGGCGTTGATAGAAAATCAAGTTCCGTCACAACAGATTATCCGTTGGAATGTACCTGGAAGTTTCGAATTAGTGTATGGCGCCAAGAAAATGCTACAAACACAAAATGTAGATGCGGTTATTGTAATTGGTTGTGTGATTCAAGGGCAAACCAAACATTTTGATTTTGTTTGCGAAGGTGTGACACAAGGAATTAAGGATTTAAATGTTCAAACGGATATTCCGGTTATTTTTTGTGTGTTGACAGACAATACCATGCAACAATCTATTGATAGAAGTGGAGGTATTCACGGCAACAAAGGAACCGAAGCAGCGATTGCAGCTATCAAAATGGCCTTTATTCGCCAACAAGCTTCGTTGTCTCATCAAATTGATAATCAACACTTATTGGGTCGAAGCCCACTTCAAATTGAAAATAATCCGTTGCAAATAGAAGAATAGTTAAAAGGATTTATCATAACAAACCTATACTATGAGTAAGTAGTATAGGTTTTTCTTTTTTTTGTAATTACGGATGTTTTAAAACCAAGTATAAATTCCTTAAATTTGTGCTTTGCGGTACAACCACAAATTAACCCCAACAATTAAAACCTTTTTGATGTCGAGTATTATTCAATTGCTTCCTGATCATGTTGCCAATCAAATTGCCGCTGGTGAAGTGGTGCAACGACCGGCTTCGGTGGTGAAAGAGCTATTGGAA
>JAGNSF010000226.1 GCA_017988155.1 Flavobacterium sp.
CTTGAAACTCTTTTAAAGGCGGTCGTTTGTAGCGTTTCCAAAACTGCAAATAGGCTTCTTTGTTTTTTAGGTTAATGGTGGCGTCAAACATTTGTTTGATGTTTTCCTTGGCAATTTTGTAGCCTTGATTTTGAAACACCACAAACAAATTATCGCGTATGCTCGAATCATCTTCCAGCGCCTGCGTGTCTTTGTCGTCTACAAATAAGTCGGCAAGGTAAAAATCACTGTCCATAATATTCGCCTTTTTCAAATCGTCCCAGTTGACATCGATAATGGGTTTCACCACTTCGAGCCATCGCAAATAAATGGGAATAAAATTGTTTTTATCTATTTTTAATTTGCTGGTAGTTGTGGCTTTGGCAACATTATTTTTAATGAAGGTTTGCAGTTCTTTTTCGTCCTTTTCGTAGTCGTACACATAGGTGTTTTTGTTGAGAATGGACTCAATTCGCTCTTTAATCAGAAGGAATTCTTTGGTTTCGTGATTGCTTGGCGTTACGTTCCAATTGAAATCGTTCATGTAAAAAATATCCGAAATATTGATGTACGGCACAAAGGCAATTTTCTTAAAATCGAACGCGCCTAAAAACGCCGGTGGCATGGTTTTGTCAAAGGTTCGGGCTTTACCAATGGTCAAAATCAATTGGACAAACATAGTAGGAATATCGAAGTTGCCCGTTTTGGCTTCCGCCCAAAGCAAAGGGGTTCGCCCAAATATATTGTCTTGTTTTGGAAAGACGGTAAAATCGATGTTACCTAGAATTTCTGTAGTATCAAAAGCGGCAAACCAGTCGGCGCCTACTTTGTTCTTTAACTCTTCTTCACGAATGTTTTTGTATTTCATTTTGGGGGCAGGATTGTACTAAAAGGTGGGTACTTTTAGTGATTTGGTTATCTGTTTATTGGGTTATTAGGTTAATTATGAAAAGGCGTTTTTTCAGCGGGCAAGTTGAGTGCTTTTAGCACTACATGAAGATTTAGCAGCGAGTCGGTTTCAATCAAATCAGTATTAATTTTAAATACTGTTTTTTTAGTTTTTAAATAATAATTTCTATCAGATTCTTTAATCCAATACACCTCATTCAGTTTGATTTTTTTACGAAAACTCAGAAGTGCATTACTTTTAATGGTTCCATTTTCAATTGTTAAATATTGAAATATCATTTCGTATACTGCACTAGCTACATAAATAATTCCTGCACAGAAAATAAAATATTTTGACCCTCTGTCATTATTAACATCTATGAGACTATCAATACCAATTAGTACAAACACAGAACCAATAATTATATTTTTTATGAATCTTGACTTCTTGAATTTGATTTTCATTTTGCGATAGTTTTATCTAATTATTTTCATTTGAAAAAGGTGTTTTGTCAGCAGGTATATCGAGTTTCTTTAAAACGGCATATAATTCTTCAAGTGAATTGGGTTCAATTAATTCTGGATTGAATTTTAGCAACGTTTGTTCAGTGATCAATTTGTATTCTCCTCGAAACTCCATGATTTGAGTGATATCTTTTAAATTGATTTTTTCATTTTTGCCAAACAATATATTCTTCCTAATCATTCCATTTTCAATGGTTAGGTATTGGTTTCTTATTTCGAACAGAGAGGATATTAAATAGATTGTGCCAAGTATAAGAAATACGTATTTTGTCCATCGAATATTTTCTTGGTTGATTATTCCATCTAACCCAATTATAATATAAAGGATACTGAATACTAAATTATAGATCAATCTTTTTTTCTTGAATTTGATTTTCATGAGTGGGGGCTGTTTGGGTTGAAGATTAGGTTGCACTATTTGGTTTGCATTAGTTCTATTTTCTTGTGGTTGACAAATAGTCTGCAACTCACTGTGAAAAATCCAGAAATATTGGCTTTTATGTTTGTAGTATTCCCGTTTGTATCAACAAGGCTTCCTGTAAGTATTGGTGGTGTTATAAAATTTATTTGTTCGTCTTGTAATTCATTGTTTACATACAGTCGTTCGCCATGAAACCAGCTGTTAGTTATTTTTATTTCATTGCCTTCGTAGTTAGCTATCCATTCACTTTTCATATTGTATTGGTTTAAGGGTGTTATTGTTTTAATCCAAAGCATTGACTTATTCTACTTGCTTTTCGCGTTTATTTTGTTGACTCATTGTAACTTTTCGAATATATATCTTTCATCATACGGAATCTCAAATTGTTCTAAAATCCCTAAATATTCTTCTTGAAAAGTAGACTTTGCATGATGTTTCTCTTGATTTTTGATATAATTAAATATAGTATTTACTTGGTTTTGGCTATATGAAAATACACCATAGCCTCCTTGCCATTCAAAGCGATTTAATAAAAATCGATTATCATTGATATATTTTGATGACTTAGCCTTAACTACTTTCATTAATTCTGAAATAGAAACGGTAGGTTTTAAACTAAAAAAGCAATGCACATGATCTTCCACTCCGTTGACAATGATGGTTTTACATCCTGTTTCATTAATAAGATTTCCAATAACGCCAAATGCATCGGATCTCCATTCTTTATCCAGCACAGCTGCTCTATATTTTACTGCAAATACAGCTTGAATGTATACTTGATGATAGGTATTTGCCATTGTTTGATATTATTTTCTCATTTTAATCAACGGATTAAAATCCGTTGCAACAATATTGGTCGTCCCTACGGGACTTGTTTTCAATATTTTTTATTCGCAATGGATTGAAATCCATTGCTATAATATGTGTCGTCCCGACGGGACTATCACTATACTTGCGAGAGCCTTAGGCTCGTGCCATCTTTTAAGGCAGGACTTCAGTCCAGTCGAAACACATAAATACTATCACTATACTTGCGAGAGCCTTAGGCTCGTGCCATCTTTTAAGGCCGGACTTCAGTCCAGTCGAAACACATAATCACAATCACATCACTTGCGAGAGCCT
>JAGNSF010000044.1 GCA_017988155.1 Flavobacterium sp.
ACTAATTTATTCGTTGTATTTTATTGATTAAAATTTTGTATATTTGCATGCAATTTAACATCTACAACAAATTGCAATGATCGCACACAATTCTAAGATTATCGGTGAAGGATTAACTTACGACGACGTTCTATTAGTTCCTAACTATTCTAATGTGCTTCCTCGCGAAGTAAGTATTCAATCCAAATTTTCAAGAAACATTACATTAAACGTTCCTATCGTAGCAGCTGCTATGGATACGGTTACTGAAAGTTCTATGGCTATTGCTATGGCGCAAGAGGGCGGAATTGGAGTTTTGCACAAGAATATGACTATTGAGCAACAAGCGGCTAAAGTGCGTAAAGTAAAACGTGCCGAGTCTGGGATGATTATTGATCCTGTTACTTTGCCGTTGACTTCCACTGTAGCGGATGCTAAAAATGCGATGAAAGAATTCGGAATTGGAGGAATCCCAATTGTAGACGAACATAAAATCTTAAAAGGAATTGTTACCAATCGTGATTTACGTTTTGAAAAAAATGGTGCACGTCCCATTGTTGAAGTAATGACTTCTCAAAACTTAATTACTGTTGCTGAAGGAACTTCGTTAGAGCAAGCAGAAGTAGTTTTACAAGGAAACAAAATCGAAAAATTACCAGTGGTTAACGCTAAAAACGAATTAGTAGGATTAATCACTTTTAGAGATATAACTAAATTAACACAGAAACCTATTGCCAACAAAGACGTATACGGACGTTTGCGTGTAGCAGCAGCTATTGGAGTTACAGGAGATGCAGTTCAAAGAGCAGAAGCTTTGGTGAACGCTGGAGTTGATGCTATTATTATTGATACGGCTCACGGACACACGCAAGGTGTGGTAAATGTGTTGAAAGAAGTAAAAACTAAATTTCCTCAAATTGATGTTATTGTTGGAAACATTGCTACACCAGAAGCGGCTAAATATTTGGTTGAAAATGGTGCTGATGGAGTAAAAGTAGGAATTGGACCAGGTTCGATTTGTACTACTCGTATCGTAGCGGGTGTTGGTTTTCCTCAATTTTCAGCGGTTTTAGAGGTTGCTGCTGCTATCAAAGGAACTGGAGTGCCAGTGATTGCTGATGGTGGTATTCGTTACACAGGAGATATTCCTAAAGCAATTGCTGCAGGTGCTGACTGTGTGATGTTAGGTTCTCTTTTAGCAGGAACAAAAGAATCTCCAGGAGAAACGATTATTTTTGAAGGAAGAAAATTCAAATCTTATCGCGGAATGGGGTCTGTTGAAGCCATGCAAGGTGGTTCAAAAGACCGTTATTTCCAAGATGTGGAAGACGATGTGAAGAAATTGGTTCCAGAAGGAATCGTAGGTCGTGTGCCTTATAAAGGAGAATTGAACGAAAGTATGTTGCAATTCATTGGCGGACTTCGTGCCGGAATGGGTTACTGTGGTGCTAAAGACATTCCGACTTTACAAGAAACAGGACGTTTTGTTCGTATTACTTCAAGTGGAATTACAGAAAGTCATCCACACAATGTGACAATTACTAAAGAAGCTCCGAATTATTCAAGATAATTAGAATTGATATTCAATTAAAAAAAAGGCTTAAGATATTTCTTAAGCCTTTTTTATGTTCTTTATTTTAGAATTTAAATTCCCACAAAGTTACTTGGTGTAATTTGCAATAATTCTGTTTTAATAGCCTCACTAACGTCTAAAGTAGCAATGAAACTATGAATCGATTCTTTGGTAATTGCTTCGTTGGTTCTTGTTAAACCTTTTAATGCTTCATACGGATTTGGATAGGCTTCACGACGTAAAATCGTTTGGATAGCCTCAGCCACAACCGCCCAGTTTTTCTCTAAATCTTCGTGGAATTTAGGTTCGTTTAGCAATAATTTATTCAATCCTTTTAAGGTAGCTTCAAAAGCAATAATAGTATGCCCCATTGGTACACCAATATTTCGTAAAACGGTACTGTCAGTCAAGTCACGTTGCAATCTTGAAACTGGCAGTTTAGCCGATAAATGTTCGAATATAGCATTAGCAATCCCTAAATTCCCCTCTGAGTTTTCAAAATCAATTGGGTTTACTTTATGTGGCATAGCCGAAGAACCAATTTCTCCTGCTTTTATTTTTTGTTTGAAATAGTCCATTGATACATAGGTCCAAATATCGCGATCTAAGTCAATGATAATCGTATTGATTCGCTTCAAGGCATCAAAAAATGCTGCAAAGTGATCGTAATGTTCAATTTGTGTAGTAGGGAAGGAGTGATGTAAACCTAAATTGTTTTCTACAAAAGTATCTCCAAATTGTTTCCAATCGATTTGTGGATAGGCTACGTGGTGCGCATTGTAATTTCCAGTGGCACCACCAAATTTAGCTGCAAACGGAATATTAAATAACAAACGCATTTGCTCTTCTAAACGTTCTACAAAAACCCCAATTTCTTTTCCTAAACGAGTAGGTGAAGCCGGTTGTCCATGAGTACGTGCAAGCATTGGAATGTCACGCCACTCTGAGCTTAATTCTTTTAATTTTGAAATTAAACCAATTAGAGAAGGCATATATACTTTTTCAAACGCTTCTTTGGTCGAAAGAGGAATTGCAGTGTTATTGATATCTTGAGAAGTCAACCCAAAGTGAATGAACTCTTTGTATTCAGACAAACCTAATTTTTCAAAGGCATCTTTGATGAAATATTCTACCGCTTTCACATCATGATTGGTCACTTTCTCTGTTTCTTTGATCCAAAGTGCATCTTCGGTAGAAAAGTTTTTGTAGATAGCACGCAAACTTTCGAATACATTTGGATTTACATTTTTAAGTTGAGGTAAAGGGACTTCACATAAAGCTATAAAGTATTCAACCTCAATTAAAACGCGGTATTTAATTAAAGCTTCTTCCGAGAAAAAAGGAGCTAAAGAAAGGGTTTTATTTCTGTATCTTCCATCAATAGGTGAGATGGCATTCAATTCGTTTAAAGTAGTCATTTTTGTGTTGTTTTTTGAAAGTGCAAATATAAACCTTTTTAGTATTTTTGCCTCCAAAAAATGAGACAATGATTGATATCGATTACCTTAATTTTCTTGAAAATATTTTGACAGACAATCGAAAAGAGCGCTTTTTGAATGTCTTGAAAAATAGAACCAATCATTTTACAATAGCAGTAGAAGATGTTTTTCAAATGCACAATACCAGTGCGGTAATGCGAAGCTGCGAAGTTTTTGGAATCCAAGAATTGAACGTAATCGAACAACGTTACGGAAAAAGTATCGACAAACAAATTGCAATGGGTGCTCAAAAATGGGTAGACATCAATACTTATGAATCGCCTTCTGCTTGTGTTCACACTTTACGAAATAAAGGATACCAAATCATTGCGACTACACCACACGAGAACGATTGTTTGTTAGAAAATTTTGATATTTCGAAACCTAGCGCTTTGTTTTTCGGAACCGAAATCGACGGTTTGTCAGAAGAAATTATGCGCGAAGCTGATGGGTTTTTAAAGATTCCGATGGTCGGATTTACAGAGAGTTTGAATATCTCGGTATCGGCTGCGATTATCATTCAGAATTTGACCAACAGACTACGTAATTCCGATATTAATTGGCAATTGTCTGAAGACGAAATTTTAGAGAAACGATTGGCTTGGGCTAAGAATTCCATCAAAGATATTAAACGCATTGAAAAACGTTATTTTGAGGAAAATCCAAGATAAAAAAAAGCCCCTATTTGATAAGGGCCTTTAGTTTTGATATCTATTAAAAATTAAAATTTGTTTTCTACCTCTGCAGCATTCAGCATTAAATAGTGTAAGTCTGTATTTTTAACAAAAGGATTAAGTAAATGGCTTCCAGGCCCATACATGGCTAATTCGCTATAATCAGCTGAATGATCCATACTGATCCAACCTACAGAATTGTGTTTTTTCTGGATATCAGCTAAAACTTTAAATGGCAAATGTTTAGGATTATATAATCCATCTTCCATTTTGATGTTGGTATAGAAATTTAGAATTTCTTTGGCTTCATCTTCTTTTAGTATTGTGCTATTTGCATATTCTACACGTTCAATGATTTGGTTAATTGAAGTTTCTTGTCCAATTCCATTCAAAATCCATTCGTTAGTTTGTTTGTATTTTTGGATACTATCAAAGTTATCATTAGCATCTTTACCATAAATAATTCCAGGATTTGCATTACCATGATCGGTAGTAATAATTACCAACGTATTTTGATCTTTCTCGGCAAAATCTAATGCTACTTTTAAAGCATCATCATGTGCAACTTGGTCATAAATTAATCCAGTAATATCGTTTCCATGAGCTGCCCAATCTACTTTTCCAGCTTCCACTTGTAAAACAAAACCATTTGGGTGGTCTTTCATTTTTTCAATGGCTTTGGCTGTCATTTCAGCCAAACTAGGAGTGCTTTGAGTTAATTCAGCACTACTATCTCTATCTTTAGAATACGGTAACCCATCATTTGCAAATACCCCTAAAATTGGTTTAGAGTTGTCTGCTGCTAGCATTTCATTTCTGTTTTTTACAACTGAAAAACCTTTAGCGCTAAACTCTTGGTACATATCTCTTTTGTCTTTACGACTATCAGAAGCAAAATAATTATTTCCACCTCCCATCATAATATCAAACTTTAGATCTAAATACATTTCAGCAATAGCTTCTTGACTATTTCGACTCTTTGATGCAACACAAAAACCAGCAGGAGTAGCATGTGTAATTGGAACAGTTGTAACGCAACCAGCCATTTTTCCTGCTTTTTTAAATTTTTGCCAAATTGGAAGATACTCTTCTCCACTTACGCCTACATTAAGAGATCCATTTTTTACTCTAAAACCACTACCCCAAGAAGAACTAGCAGCTGCAGAATCAGTAACAATAGAAGAAGCTGACGCCATGTCCATGACAGCACGTTTTACTTTATTGTCTTTGTATAATTGAATCCAATTACTTCCTTTTCCAGTCTTACGATTAAGGTAAATATCGGCCATATTTAGTGTTCCAATGCTCATACCGTCACTTACAACTACTATTATGTTCTTGGCTTTTTTATTTTTATTTACATTATCGAAATCAAGTTCTTTTGATTTACTTTCAAATGGGTTAATCAGTGTAGCTCCAAGAGCAAACAAAGATCCATTTCTGAAAAATTTTCTTCTGTTCATTTCTTAAAAATTAATTGCATTCAAAAGTATATAAACTTCCTTAATTGAAATGTTAAGATTCAATTATTTTAAATAAAAAAATCCCGTTCTGAAATGGAACGGGATTTTTTATATTAAACAGTTGCAGCGACAGGCAACGGAATTTGATTGCGTAATAAATCTTCAAACGATTCTTTGGCACGGATTAAATGCCCTTGACCATTCATCCATAAAACCTCGGCGGGTTTGTATCTTGAATTGTAATTTGATGACATCGAGAAGCAATAAGCACCTGCATTTTTGAAACAAAGAATATCACCTTCATTGATTTCGGCAATTCGTCTGTTATTGGCAAATGTATCTGTTTCACAGATATAACCCACAACAGAGTAGAAACGCTCTTTGCCTTTTGGATTAGAGATATTTTCGATATGGTGTTGCGATCCGTATAACATTGGACGAATCAAGTGGTTGAATCCACTATCAACTCCAGCAAATACAGTAGATGTAGTTTGTTTTACTACATTCACTTTGGCTAAAAAGAAACCGGCCTCACTCACTAAGAATTTTCCTGGTTCGAAAATTAATGTCAACTCTTTGCCATACTCCGTACAGAAATCATTGAAACGTTTTGATAATTTTTTACCTAACTCTTCAATATCGGTTTCGATATCGTCTTTTTTGTAAGGTACTTTGAACCCACTTCCAAAATCTAAGAATTCTAAGTTTTTGAAATTTTTAGCCACATCAAATAAGATTTCAGCCGCATACAAAAATACCTCAATATCTAAAATATCCGATCCTGTGTGCATGTGGATCCCAACAATATTCATTTTTGTATTTTCTACAATGCGAATTAAGTGTGGCAATTGGTGAATCGAAATACCAAATTTACTATCAATATGTCCTACCGAAATATTAGTGTTTCCACCTGCCATTACGTGTGGATTAATACGAATACAAACTGGAGTTTCTGGGTATTTGGTTCCAAATTGTTCCAATATTGACAAGTTGTCAATGTTGATTTGTACACCCATTGCAGCTACCTCTTCAATTTCTTCTAAAGAAACACCGTTAGGAGTAAAGAATATTTTTTCTGGAGAATAACCTGCATGCAATCCTAATAATACCTCTTGAATGGAAACCGTATCTAAACCAGAACCCATATCTCTCAATAATTGTAAGATGGCCACATTAGATAATGCTTTCATAGCATAATTAATGCGAAGGGTATCTACTTTAGAAAACGCTTTAGTTAATCGGTTGTATTGCGATTGTATTTTTTCGGCATCATAAACATATAAGGGGCTACCAAATTGTTCTGCTAATTGTAATAAGTCTTTTCCTTGCATTGGATTCTAATTTTGAGCAAATTTATAGTTCTTTATCGGCACAAACAAATAAAATCAAATTGTTTAACAAAATATAACAAAATGTTTGTTTCTGAACAATTGATTTTCTTTTATGTATTTTTATAAAAAAAAATCCCTTGAAATGATTCAAGGGATTATCGGAGAGTTGTGTTGTTGGTTTAGTTATAGTGTTGGTAAATCTCCGTTTCCTTTTGTTGGTAAGTTAGTTGAACCCATTAAGAATAAATCTACTTCTCTTGCAGCTTCACGGCCTTCAGAGATAGCCCAAACAATTAATGATTGTCCTCTTCTCATATCACCAGCAGTGAAAATATGAGGCACGTTTGTTTGGTAGTTGGTAGCTTTATAATTGGTTCTAAAATCAGTTTCGATACCTAATTGTTCGCTCAGGGTTTTTTCAGGACCTGTAAATCCAAGTGCTAATAAAGCTAAGTCGCAAGGCCAAATTTTTTCTGAACCTTCTCTTTCAATTAATTCTGGGCGTTGTCCTGGAACAATTTTCCATTCTACCTCTACTGTTTTTAAAGCAGTTAATTCGCCTTTATCATTCGTAATGAATTCTTTGGTGTTGATCAACCAGTTTCTATTACAACCTTCTTCGTGAGAAGATGATGTTTTTAATTGTAATGGCCAGTAAGGCCATGGAGTAGATTCGCTTCTTCCAACAGGTGGTTTTGGCATAATCTCAAAATTAGTTACTGATTTAGCTCCTTGTCTGTTAGATGTACCGACACAATCCGAACCTGTATCTCCACCACCAATAACAATTACATCTTTACCAGTAGCTACAATTTGGTCTTGAACTGATTCTCCCCAAACTACTTTAGTTTGTTGTGTTAGAAAGGTCATTGCTTGAACAACACCTTTAGCATCTGCACCTTTGGTTGGCAAGCCTCTTCTTTCAGTAGCTCCACCACAAAGTACAACAGAATCAAACGCATTCAAATCATCAACGCTGAAGTTTACACCTACGTGAACGTTTGTTTTAAAAGTGATGCCTTCTGCTTCTAAAATAGCAACACGTCTGTCAATTATTCCTTTTTCTAATTTGAAGTTTGGAATTCCGTAACGCAATAAACCACCAATAGCATTGTCTCTTTCAAAAACGGTTACATTGTGACCCGCACGGTTCAATTGTTGTGCAGCTGCTAATCCAGCAGGTCCAGAACCTACAACTGCAACTGTTTTACCAGTTCGTTGTGTAGGAACTTGTGGTTTGATCCAACCTTCAGCAAAACCTCTTTCGACTATATTTTTCTCAATATTTTCAATAGCAACTGGTTCTTTGATAATACCTAACACACATGATTTTTCACATGGTGCAGGGCATAATCTTCCAGTAAATTCTGGGAAGTTATTGGTTGATTGCAAGATAGCTAAAGCGCTTTCCCATTCTTCCTGGTGCACCATGTCGTTAAAATCAGGAATTAAATTCCCTAACGGACAAGAACTATGACAGAACGGAATACCGCAATCCATACATCTTGAACCTTGCTCTTTTATTTTTTCTTTCGATAACGGAACTGTAAATTCATTGTAATTAGAAACACGCTCTGCTACAGCGATATTACTTTCGTCCGCTCTACTATATTCTTTAAATCCACCTATCTTTCCCATGACTATTGTGCTATTAATTCTTCCACTTTATTTTCTTCTGCCAATCTTTGTAATGCTTTTTTGTAATCTGTTGGCATCACTTTGATAAAGTGTTTTTGTTGATTCTCCCAATCCGCTAAAATTCGTTTTGCTAATGGGCTATTAGTATACATAGAATGATTCTTAATCAAACGTCTCAATTTAGTAATGTCTTCAGCTTCATTTTCTTCGAAAGCGACCATTTCCATATTGCAAACGGTTGCATCGAATTTTTTCTCAGGGTCATACACATAAGCAATACCACCACTCATACCGGCAGCGAAGTTTCTACCTGTTTTACCTAAAATAACAACGTTTCCACCCGTCATGTATTCACACCCGTGATCTCCAATTCCTTCTACAACTGCTGTTGCACCAGAATTACGAACTGCAAAACGTTCACCTGCCATACCGTTGATGTAGGCTTCACCTGTAATCGCTCCGTAAAGGGCAACGTTACCTATGATGATATTTTCTTCTGGTTTGAAAGTTGCTGTAGGCGGTACTTTGATGATTAATTTACCACCAGAAAGTCCTTTACCTAAGTAATCGTTACAGTTACCATGGATTTTGAATGACAATCCGTTTGTAGCAAAAGCTCCAAAACTTTGTCCTGCAGAACCTGTAAAGTCGACTAAGATGGTATCGTCTGGAAGACCTTGTGCACCGTATATTTTAGAAATTTCGTTACTTAAAATCGCACCAACTGAACGGTCCGTGTTTTTGATATTGAAAGTAACTCTTGTTTTTTCTTTTCTATAAATAGAAGGAATAGCGGCTTTAATAATATCAAAATCCAATACGTTTTCTAAAGCGTGATCTTGGGTTGTAGTATTGTGATTTGGAACTACACTTGCTTTTTCTGGTTTGTAAAGGATAGTTGATAAATCCAAACCATTTGCTTTGTAATGATCGATCGCTTTGTTCACATTTAATTTTTGTGATTGACCTACCATTTCTTTCAAGGTTCTGAAACCTAATTGCGCCATAATTTGTCGTAACTCTTCGGCAATGAAATACATAAAGTTAATGACATGTTCTGGAGTTCCTTTGAAATTTTTTCTTAATTCAGGATCTTGTGTAGCTATTCCAACCGGACACGTATTCAAGTGACAAGCTCTCATCATAATACAACCTGAAGCTACTAATGGAGCAGTTGCAAATCCGAATTCTTCTGCTCCTAATAAAGCAGCAATAGCTACATCACGACCTGTTTTTAATTGTCCGTCACACTCTAAAACTACACGACTTCTTAAGTCATTTAGAATCAAAGTCTGTTGTGCTTCGGCCAAGCCTAATTCCCATGGAATACCGGTATGTTGTAATGAAGTCAATGGTGCAGCACCTGTTCCTCCATCGTATCCTGAAATTAAGATGACGTCGGCTTTTGCTTTGGCAACACCTGCAGCAATCGTTCCAACACCTACTTCAGATACTAATTTTACGTTTACACGTGCCTCACGATTCGCATTTTTCAAGTCAAATATCAATTGTGACAAATCTTCAATAGAGTAAATATCGTGGTGTGGAGGAGGAGAAATTAATCCAACATAAGGCGTTGAATTTCTTGTTTCTGCAATCCAAGGTACTACTTTTTCTCCAGGAAGCTGTCCACCTTCACCAGGTTTTGCTCCTTGAGCCATTTTGATTTGGATTTCTTTGGCGTTAGTCAAATAGTTAATTGACACACCAAAACGTCCTGATGCTACTTGTTTGATAGCACTATTTTTTGAGTCACCGTTTAATTCTTTTTGGAAACGTTTTGGGTTTTCACCACCTTCTCCAGAGTTACTTTTACCACCAATACGGTTCATGGCAATCGCTAAATTTTCGTGTGCCTCAGAACTGATTGAACCATAAGACATCGCACCCGTTTTGAATTTCTTAACGATTTCTGTCCAAGGTTCTACTTCGTCAATAGAAATTGGATCTAAATTGTTGAATTCAAATAAACCTCTAATAGTCATCAAGTTTTTACTTTGATTGTTAACCA